>JAYRPK010000360.1:0-22689 GCA_041911195.1 Novosphingobium sp.
CAGGTTCCATCGAACACGAACAGCGGGCGGCAATCGTCGAACGGCGGGACGGACGGATCGTCCCGGTATGAGTAGGGCGCTCTCGCAAGCGCGGTCATTGGCGGATCACCGTGATATCCAGCCCCTCCAGCGCCGCAATGAACTCGCCGAGGCCGATCTCGCCGACGCAGGCCCGGGCGCCCGGTGCAAGCGCCTCGCCGCGCGCCAGCCTGCGGGCCAGCAGGATGGCCGGCATGCAGGGAATATTCGGCCCGTGCCCCGATCGCGCGATGATCCATTCGGTGCGGGTCAGCGGGCGCCCGTCCAGCCCCTCGCCCGACATCCGCATGTGGAACCCGCTGCGCCCCTTGCCCAGCCGGTCGAACAGGAACGAGGCCCGAAGCAGCGGCCCGCCCCAGCGGTCCAGCCGGGGCAGCAGGCGCAGGCGCACCCCCCAGCTCAGCAGCCAGGTGCCGAAATGCAGTACGGCGATCTCGTGCCCGGCGGCAAACCGCATGGTCTCGAGATCGGGATAGCGCGCGGGAAACAGGTCGAGGTCGGGAATGTCGCAATAGCCGAACCAGCGGCGGCCAAGCTCTGGATAGACCACGCTGTGCAGGCCCTGCCAGCCGAAGACGCGCCGCATCGTGCCGCCCCGAAGCATGGTGAAGGGCCGCCCGACATAGGAGAGGATGGCGCTTGCGGTGCCCAGCCCGCGGTTGGTCTGTTGCGCGGCGGTGATGCCGTAATCGGCGGTGTCTATGCGCCGGAACGCGGGCAGCGCATCGTCGAGATAGGCGGCCGTCAGGCACGGCACCGAACTGGCCCCGGCAATCGCCGCCACGCCCTTGGCCTTTGCTGCCGCATCGAGCGCGCCGATACCGCAGACGAAGGCGCGGGCATCGGCAAGGTCGCAATAGTGCGCACCCGCGGCAATGGCCGCCTGTGCCACGCGATAGTCCTGCTGCTGGAACGGCCCGACGGTGTGGATCACCAGATCGGGCACAAGTTCCGCGAACGACAGGTTGCCCGATATGTCGAGCCTGGCATGCCCGGCCGGATTGGCGGCATCGAGCGATTGGGCGAAATTACGCGCCTTGTCCGCATTACGCCCGGCGACGATCAGTTCGATGCCCGGATCGGGCGCCAGCGCGCGGGCGATGTAGCTGCCGAAATTGCCGTAGCCGCCGATGAGGAGCACCCTCAGGCTCATCCCGGTTTCGCCACCATCAGCCAGAACACCGCCACCAGCCCGGCGAAGGCCGGCCAGCCGAGAGCGAACCAGAGCCGGTAGTATCGCCGGTAGCGCGCCTCGTCGAAGTCATGGCCCGCGACCCGTGCCGCCAGCATGTCGCGCATGCGCAGTTGCAGCCAGACCACCGGTAGCCAGCAGGCCAGCGCCAGCAGGTAGAGCGCATAGGTCCAGACCAGCCATGGCGCGAAGGGATCGAAGCCGGTCAGCCAGATCAGGGCGAAGCCGGAGAGCGGCTGGACGATCCCCGCGGTCAGGGTGAACAGCATGTCGGCCAGACATGTGGTGCGCGCCGCGAACAGCGCCATGACCGGATCGCCGCTGCGCCGGCCCATCAGGAAGAAGAAAGCTATGCCCAGGCCCGTGCCGAACAGCACGGTCGACGAGACGATGTGTATGGTCTTGATCGGCAGATACAAATCCATCGCCTGCGGACATGCACCGCGCCGCGCCGGTTCGCAAGCAGTGGGCGAGCGGGCCACGCAGTTCCTTGGGATCGTGGCAGTCGCCGTCCGTGGGACGGTGCAAAACACGGCTTTGCAAGACAAGGCGACATGGTGCCTGTCCCAAATTGCACCGGCTGCAATATTGCTCGCGCATTGCTTTGAGAAATCGCTAGGTATCCAAGCGACGAGGGTTGCAGGAGCAGACTGTCATGCTGAAATCGCTTCGCCTTTGCACCCTTGCTGCCTGCTTGTCCCTTTCCTTGACGGGAACTGCCCAGGCGCGGAAAATTCACGATTCTTGGCCAGTAGTCGCGCAGGAGCGCAATGAAGCCGCGCAATGTGACATAGGAGTCATCGGCAACGGAAAGTTTTTTCTCGTTGTCGCGACCGGTTTGCCAGCAAGCTCAAATGCCTACTTTGAATCGACAAATGGCGACGTGCCGGGCATTGTCAATCCGCTCGGGCCGCGATCGGAACATACCGTACGATCGGAATATCTCCCTCGATGGAGTTACAGGCTGCGGTCGGAATACAGCCGGCGGTATCCCTTTTCCAACGGCGAGATCCGCACGATCGACAAGACAGTGAAGACTGATGCCGATGGCAAATGGCGGGGCTATTTGTTGCCGTTTGTTTCCGATCGCGAAAGTGGCGTAGTGACAGTGGCGATCACCGCCGGCAATTGCCATGTAGAGACGTCATTTCCCTGGCGGCGCGGTATTCGCACGATCAAATAGGTTCGATAGGAGCCCGGTCAGCCCGCCAAAATCTTTTTGACAGCCTCAATCGCGTCCGCTGCCTTGCTGCCGTCCGGTCCTCCGCCCTGCGCCATGTCGGGCCGGCCGCCGCCGCCCTTGCCGCCCAGCGCCTCAACACCGGCGCGCACCAGATCGACGGCGCTGAATTTACCGGTGAGATCGTCGGTAACAGCTGCCGCGATGCTCGCTTTGCCATCATTGACCGCAACCACTGCAGCGACCCCCGAGCCCATCCGCTGCTTGGCGCTATCGAGCAGGCCGCGCAGTTCCTTGGGATCGAGGCCATCAAGCACCTGGCCGGAGAACTTGACGCCGCCCACTTCCTCGTCGGCGCTCTCGGCCTTGGCTCCGCCGCCGCCGAGCGCCAGCGCCTTTTTCGCCTCCGCCAATTCGCGCTCCAGCTTGCGGCGCTCGTCTAGCAGCGCGGCAAGCCGGCCTTCGACCTCTTCCGGCGTCGAGCGCAGCAGGCCGGCGGCGTTTTTGAGCGCTTCCTCGCGGCCGACCAGCCACTGGCGCGCGCCCTCGCCGGTCAGCGCCTCGATGCGGCGCACGCCCGATGAAACCGCGCCCTCGGACACGATCCGGAATACCCCGATATCCCCCAGCGCGCGCACATGCGTGCCGCCGCACAGTTCGACCGAATAACTCTTGCCCTGGCTCGCCTGCCCCATGCTGAGCACGCGAACTTCATCGCCATACTTCTCGCCGAACAGCGCCATGGCTCCGGCCTCGATGGCGTCTTCGGGGCTCATCAGGCGAGTGACGACCGGCTCGTTGCCACGCACTTCGGCGTTAACCTCAGCCTCGATGGCAGCGATGTCCTCCGCCGAGAGCGCGGCGGGATGCGAGAAGTCGAAGCGCAGACGGTCGGCAGAGACCATCGAGCCCTTCTGCGTGACATGCGCCCCCAGCCGCCCGCGCAGCGCGGCATGCAGCAGGTGCGTCGCCGAGTGGTTTGCGCGGATCGCATCGCGGCGGGCCATATCGACTTCGAGATGGACCACATCGCCTAGCTTGATCGTACCGGCCTCGACCTTCGCATGGTGCGCGTGCAGGCGGCCGAGCGGCTTGGCGGTGTCGCTGACGGTCAGGCGCAGACCGTCGCTGCCCGTGATCGTACCCATATCGCCGACCTGGCCGCCGCTTTCGCCATAGAACGGCGTCTGGTTGGTCAGCACGGTCACTTCATCGCCCGTCGAGGCGCTGTCGACTTCCGCCCCGCCCTTGACCAATGCGACCACCCTGCCCTCGCCGCCGGTCGCGGTATAGCCGGTGAATTCGCTGGCCCCTTCGCGCTCGGCGATGTCGAACCAGACTTCGCTGTCCGCAGCCTCGCCCGAACCCTTCCAGGCGGCGCGGGCCAGCGCCTTCTGCTGGGCCATGGCCTCGTCGAAACCGGCGCGATCGACGCCGATGCCGCGGGCGCGCAGGGCGTCCTCGGTGAGGTCGTATGGGAAGCCAAAGGTGTCGTAAAGTTTGAAGGCGGTCTCGCCCGGCAGCTCGCTACCCTCGCTCAGGCCTTCGGTGGCCTCATCCAGCAGCTTGAGGCCATTGGACAGCGTCCGGCGGAACTGCACTTCTTCGCGCGCCAGGGTTTCCTCGATCAGCGCCTGGGCGCGGCCGAGTTCGGGATAGGCCTGGCCCATCTCGGTGACCAGCGCCGGCACCAGCCGGTGCATCAGGGGCTCCTTGGCGCCCAGCAGGTGCGCGTGGCGCATGGCGCGGCGCATGATCCGGCGCAGCACATAGCCGCGGCCTTCGTTGGATGGCAGCACGCCGTCGGCCAGCAGGAACGAAGTCGAGCGCAGGTGATCGGCGATGACGCGATGGCTGGCGCGCTGCTCGCCCTGTGCGGCGACTCCGGTCAGTGCCTCGGAAGCGGCGATCAGCGACTTGAAGGTGTCGGTATCGTAATTGTCGTGCTCGTTCTGCAGCACCGCTGCAATCCGCTCCAGCCCCATGCCGGTGTCGATGCTGGGCTTGGGCAGCTCGGTGCGGCTGCCATCAGCATGCTGCTCGAACTGCATGAACACGAGGTTCCAAATCTCGATGAACCGGTCTCCGTCCTCGTCCGGGCTGCCCGGAGGGCCGCCGTAGATGTGTTCGCCGTGATCGTAGAAGATCTCGCTGCACGGGCCGCAGGGGCCGGTGTCGCCCATCGACCAGAAATTGTCCGAGGTCGGGATGCGGATGATGCGGGCTTCCGGGAGCCCCGCGATCTTGCGCCACAGGTCGATGGCCTCGTCGTCGGTGTGATAGACCGTCGCCGTCAGCTTTTCGGGCGGCAGGCCCCAAACCTTGGTCAGCAGGGTCCAAGCATGCGTGATCGCCTGTTCCTTAAAATAGTCTCCGAAGGAGAAATTCCCCAGCATCTCGAAGAAGGTATGATGCCGCGCGGTATAGCCGACATTGTCCAGATCGTTGTGCTTGCCCCCGGCGCGCACGCACTTCTGCGAGGAGGAGGCACGCGGCACTTCGCGCGTCTCCAGCCCGGTGAACACGTTCTTGAACGGCACCATGCCCGCGTTGACGAACATCAGCGTCGGGTCGTTGTAAGGCACAAGCGGAGCGGACTGCACGACCTCGTGCCCTTGCGAGCCGAAATAGTCGAGGAATGACCGGCGGATGTCGTTCGTGGATATCATAGGCCGCGCCGATAAAGGAGGCGCGGGAATGCGGCAAGCGCGAAGCGGCCTTGCCGGTGGAGCGGCGTTTCAGTCCCGCCAGGCCGTGACCAGCCAGATCGCCGCGGAATAGGCGAGCAAACCATGGCTGACCCGCGTTTCCAGCAGCGATCGCAGGCGGGCTTCGGCTTCGCTGCGCGCGGCGGGATCAAGCTGGGCAAAGCGCGGCGCGGTGGGGCCGATTCGGCTGAAAAAGGCCAGCCCCTGTTCGACGGCATCGTCGCCCTGGCCAACGACGAAGGCCGTATCGTGCGGCTCGCACTGGATTCCGGACCAGCCGCCCGCGCTCAGCACGGCATGCACATGCTCCGGATCGGCAAATGCGAAAGGCCCCGGCGCAGGCCCCACCGGCGCCGCGACCACGGCCCCCACTGCTTCGGCCGGCTCGCTGGACCAGCGGTTGAGCGAGGCGTCGCGAAAGCAGGAAAAGGCAAGCCGCGCACCCTTTGCCGATATGGCATGCAGGTGCCCGAAGGCCGCGGGAGGATCGTCGAAGAACATCACGCCGTGGCGCGACACGACAAGGTCGGGCGCATGCCGGGGCTGCCATTTTGCGGCATCGGCCATTTCGAACCTGACGCGCGGCTGGTCCGCCCCGCGCTCTTGCGCCGCGACGATCAGTTCGGCCGAAACATCGACGCCGGTCACCTGCGCGTCGCGGCGCTGGCGGGCGATCGCCAGTGACAGCTCGCCCGCGCCGCAGCCGATGTCCGCCACTTCCTGCCCCGGCAGCCGACCGATCTCGTGCAGCAATATCTCGGTGATGCTGGACATGGCCCGGTCGGTCAGCCGCCAGGATCGCGCCCAGGCGCTGCCCACTTGCCCTTGCCATTCGCGCATGTCGGTCATCGGGAGAAGGATATGCCGCATCGGAGCACCGGGCAATCGAGATTTCGCTTGCGACTCACCGGGAAGAGTCACAGCATCGCGTTCCAGTCCTTGCGCGCCAGAGCGTGAGACAAGCGCCCGGCGCGCCTTCGCAACGAGAGGAGGCGTCAATGGGAACTACAACCCAATCAGGTTCCACATCGGGCAACAGACATACCCGTGCCGTCGCGCTGGTCGGGCCGGCCGGTACGGGCAAGACAAGCCTGGCTGAGGCGCTGCTCTATGCAAGCGGCGCGATCACCCGGCAGGGCAGCGTCGAAGCCGGCACCAGCGTCGGCGACGCCAGCCCCGAAGCCCGGGCCAGGCGCGGTTCGACCGAACTCAATCTCATGCATTTCGACTATCTGGGCGATCATTTTGCCCTGATCGACATGCCTGGCGGCGCCGGTTTTGCCGCCGATGGCCTTGGCGCGCTGCAATCGGTCGATCTCGCCCTGGTGGTGATCGACCCTGATCCGGCCCGCGCTGCCCTTGTCGAGCCCACCCTGCGCCGGCTCGACGAGCTGGGCGTGCCGCACGCGATCTTCGTCAACAAGATCGACCAGGCCCGCGCCGGCGCGATCCGGGAACTGATCGCCACCCTTCAGCCGATGAGCCGCGAACCGCTGGCGCTCCGCCAGATTCCCATACGCGATGGCGACCACGTCACCGGCTATGTCGATCTCGCGCTGGAACGCGCCTATCGCTACCGGCCGGGCGCGGAATCTGAAGTGGTCGAAATCCCGGTGGACGTCAGCGAACGCGAGAAGGAAGACCGCACCAGGCTGCTCGAAAGCCTGGCGGACTTCGACGATTCGCTGATGGAAGCGCTGCTGATGGACGAGCAGCCCGACCGCGAAACCATCATGCGCGATCTCGCGCTTGATACTGCCGAGAACAAGCTGGTGCCGGTGATCCTCGGTTCGGCGCTGACCGGCGGCGGCGTACACCGGCTGCTCAAGCTGCTGCGCCACGAGGCCCCCTCGCCCGAACTGGCCGGGGAACGGATCGGCGCCAATGGCGGCGCGCTGCACGTGTTCAAGATCGCCAACGGCGGCGCAATGGGTCGACTGGCGCTTGGCCGGGTGCTCGGCGGGTCCTTGAGCGAAGGCGACGAACTGATTGTCGGCGACGAAGCGGCGCGGACCGGTTCGATCTTCTTTGTCCAGGGCGAAAAGACGGCAAAGCAGGGCGCCGCCAAGCCCGGCGACGTCGTTGCCGTGGCCAAGGTCGACGAGGCCAGGCCCGGCCTGCTGCTGGGCAAGAAGGGTTCCGCAAGCAGCGAGCTGGAAGTGCACTATCCGGCGCGCAATGCCTCGATCGCCATCGTCACCCGCGACCGCAAGGACGACGTCAAGCTCTCCACCGCGCTTCATCGCCTGTGCGAGGAAGACCCCGCGCTGCAGTGGACGCAGGATGAGGCGACGCATGAAACCCTGCTGCACGGCATCAACGACGAGCACCTGCAGGTCGTCCTGGGCCGGCTACAGCGCCGCTATGGCGTCGCGGTGGACACGCGCCCGCCGCGCATCGCCTATCGCGAATCGATCCGCAAACCGGCTTCGATGCGCGGGCGGCACAAGAAGCAGTCTGGCGGGCACGGGCAATATGGCGATTGCGTCATCGAGATTCGCCCGCTGCCGCGTGGCGAAGGCTTCCTGTTCGAGGACAAGATCACCGGCGGCGCGATTCCCCGGCAATACATCCCGGCGGTGGAAGCCGGGATCAGAGACGCGATGGAAAAGGGGCCGCTGGGCTTTCCAGTGGTCGATGTCGCGGTGACACTGGTCGATGGCTCGTTCCACACGGTCGACAGCTCCGAACTGGCCTTCCGCATCGCCGGCCGCATGGCCATGTCTGACGCGCTGGCCCAGGCCTCGCCCTATCTGCTCGAGCCGATCGTGAAAGTGACGGTCGATACGCCGGGCGGCAGTGCCTCGAAGGCGGGATCGGTGCTTTCGACCCGGCGCGGCCAGATTCTCGGCCTCTCGCCGCACCCCGACTGGGAGCGTTGGGAAAGGGTCGAAGCGATGCTGCCGGAATCGGGTCTGCACGGGCTGGATGCGGAGCTGCGCTCGCTCAGCCAGGGCCTCGCCGGCTTCACCGCCGAATTCGACCATCTGGCGGAACTGGGCGGCAAGGAGGCGGACCAGGTGGTCAAGGCGCGGGCAGCGCTGGAAACCGCCTGATCGTCCATTCCGGTTGACGGGAGACGGAATTGGTTTGCCTGCCTTGGCGGGATCGGCCACGCTTTGCCCAATCGACGACCGGGAGGAGAATGCCGATGACCTTGCCCCGCCTGTGGCCCTTGGGCCTTGTTGCCCTGGCGATCGCCGCCGTGCCATCCGCGGCCCTGGCCGAAGCGCCTGCTGCTCCGGCATCCTCTTCCGTCCCGGGCTGGAGCGAAATGGTCGAAAGCCTGCGCACCCTGCCCGATCGCATGCTCGCCAAGCTGCCAGAAGCGCAGCGCAGCGATCCGCAGATGCGGCAGGAGATCGCACGGCTGGCGCTGGAGTCGCTGGCCTCGTCCAGTATCGACGCGCTGGGGGCCGATGGCGATGCGCCGCAGTTCCTGCCCAGCATCGGGCAATTGTTCAATATCGGCCAGCCCAATGCCGATACGGTCTACCGCAGTGCGTTGATTTCGCCGGACGGCAGCTATCGCTTGCGTGGCACGCGCGGGTCGATCTCGCTTGCCATCATTTCGCAGAATCGTCCGCCGAAGGACCCCAACCAGGGTGCAACCGGCTTTCTCGACCTGTCCAAGGTCAAGTTCGACCGGCAGGGACGCTTCGATGTGTTGCTGAGCCCCACCAGGCCCCAGGGCTACACCGGCGACTGGTGGGAGCTGAAGCCCGGCGTCAACGCCCTGCTGATGCGGCTGGTCAGCGCCGACTGGGCGCGCGAAGTGGAGCCGCTGGTTACGATCGAGCGCGTCGATCGCCCGGCCACTCGCCCGCGCCCGTCCGCCGCCTGGCTGGAGCAGAAACTGCGCTCCCTGCCCCAGCGGGTCGATTTCTCGGCGCTGATGTTCGTCGATCGCGTCAACAAGGCTGCCGCGCGCGGCATGCTCAACAAGGTCGAGGGCTTTACCGCGCCATACAGCGCGCTGGCCGGGCAGTTCTATTACGAGGGGGCCTACGAGCTGAAGGACGACGAAGCGCTGATCGTGGAATCTCCACTACCCGCCAAATGCGAATACCGCTCGATCATCCTGACCAACGAGATTTACGAGACCACCGACTGGTACAACAACCACTCGAGCCTCAACCACGCCCAGGCGGCGGCAGACCCGGACGGCAAGCTGCGGATCGTCATTTCGGCTAGGGACCCGGGCGTGAAGAACTGGCTCGATACCGCCGGCTACCCGCGCGGCATGATCCAGGGGCGCTGGACCAATTGCACCAGCCAGCCGATCCCGGAGATCAAGCTGGTCAAACTCGCAGACGTGATGGCCAGCATGCCCAGGGGCGTGGCCACCGTTACGCCGGCCCAACGCGAGCAGATCGTGCGCGAGAGGCGGCGGCAGTTGCAGGAAAAGCCGCTCTGGTAGCGGCCGCTCCCGCGATCAGCTGGCGAGGTCCTTGATCGGCCCGTCGAAATTGCCGCCCAGCTCGTGGATTGCCGGTGTCAGCTTTTCCAGCGGCTTGCCGGCAAGGTAACCGTCGATGATCTGGTGATAGTTCGAGATCAGCCCCTCGGTGGTGTGCGACAGGCGCATGAAATCGAAGCCCGTGGCATGCAGGCCCTTCTGCTGGATCGGGATGTTCGAATAGTCCTGCCGCGGGATCGGCGGGAAATCCTGCGAATCGAAGGGGAGCATGGTCGGCTCCATCGGCGGGGTATAGTCCGCGTCATCGGGATACATGGTCAGCGACCAGATCTCGAACAGGCATGATTCCGGGCCCAGCGGACGGATGCGGTAGGACGACATCGAGCTGAACACCGGCAGGACGAACCAGTGCGGAAAGAGGAATTCCACCGCATTGACCGGGTCCGACAGCGCGACCTTGTTGAGATCGGGGATCGGCTCACCCTTGGCGCGCAGCTCGTCGACGATCTTCTGCTGGACCATGCCGAACCACATGCCCGAGGCCTGCAGCGGATCTTCGGGCAGCGGCGCATCGAGCAGGCTGCGCATGATTTCCAGTTCCTTGGGATGGACCATGCCGCCCATGCCGATGCTGAGCTGCTCCATGCCGCGGAACTGGGCGTCGATCGTCTGGCGGGAGGTCACCCCTTCCTTGAGGTTCCGGCGCGACTTGTTGACTGTCGCGCCTTCAAGCCCGCTGTCTTGCTCGTACATGTCGTTCAGCGCATCGCGGCGGGCGACGCTGAGCTGGGGATGGGTGGTGAGCACGTGGTAGCCTTCCATGAAGGCTTCCATCGCGATCTTCCAGTTGGCGGGCAGGATCGTGCCGTACCACCATTCCATCCTGAGATCGCCGATGCCGTGGGCATCAAGCCGATCCGCGACGGAACCGAAAGTCTCGCGCACCGAAGGTGCATCGTTGTCATGGTTGATCCAGGCGCAATTTGCCCAGGTCTCGACCCGGCAGGGGACAAGGTTGATGTCATCGGGATCGAGCTGGCGTTCGGTGAAGATGTGCTTGCCGTAAACCAGCGTGTTCTCGCCATCGATGTTCCAGCGCCAGCCATGGAACGGGCAGATGAAGCCGGTCTGGGCGCAATTGCCCGAGGCGACCTTGCCGCATTCGTTGCCATAGCCGCCGGCAATCGGCACGCCGCGGTGGCGGCAGGCGTTGTGGAACGCCTTCACGCCGCTTTCCGTGCGGACCACGATCACGCCCTTGCCGGCGTTGGAATATTCCACCCAGTCGCCGACTTCGGGGATCTGCTCGAGCCGGCAGGCCATCTGCCAGACGTGCGGCCAGAGATGCTCCAGCTCGAGCTTGTAGAACTCCTCGTCGAAATAGCGCTGGACCGGAACCCGCTCCGGGTCGTCCATCGGGAACGGGACGGTCCGCAGACCGCCATCGGCAGATTTCAGCACGCGCTCACCTCTCTCTTGAGCGGGATCAGAACTCGAGGTCCTGGATCGGCCCGTCGAAGTTGCCGGCCAGCTTGTGATTGGCCTTGGCCAGCTTGTCGGCGGGAACGCCGGCGAGATAGCCGTCGAGCAGGCGGTGGAAGTTGCTCACCAGCCCTTCGACGTCCTTCGACAGGCGCATGTATTCGAAGCCCTTGGTGTGCAGCCCGATCTGGTTGAGCGGGATGTTCGAATAGTCCTGCCGCGGAATCGGCGGGAACTTTTCGCTGTTGTAGGGAATTATGGTCGGCTCCATCGGCACCTCGTGATCGGTGTCCTCCGGATAGGTGGTCAGCGACCACAGCTCGAACATGCAGCTTTCCGGCCCCAGCGGCCGGATGCGATAGGCCGAGAAGCTGCTGAAATAGGGCAGCAGGAAGTAGTGCGGGAACAGGAACTCCACCGCGTTGATCGGATCGGTCTGGCACACGGTGTTGAGATCGGGAACCGGCTCGCCGGCAGCCTGCAGCCGCTTGGTGATCTGGTCCTGGACCACGCCCAGCCACATCATCATGGCCATGTTCTTGTCTTCCGGGAACTCAATGCCGAGGTTGTCGACATCGGCCAGCGAGCGGGCGATCTCGAGCTCCTTCTTGTGGAGCATGCCGTCCATGCCATCGCTCAGGCGCAGCATCGATTCCAGCTGGATATCGACATTCTCGCGCAGGGTCTTGTCCGGATTGATCAGCTGGACCTGGTCCTTACGCGGGAACTTGTACATGCTGTCGTACAGTTCCGGCACGATGTCCTGCAGCTGCGGGTGCGTGGTCATCACGTGGTAGCCTTCCATGAAGGCCTCCATGGCGATCTTCCAGTTGGCCGGAAGGATCGTGCCGACCCACCATTCGGCCTTCAGCTTGTGGACGTTATGCGCTTCGAGGCGATCGATCAGCGGGCCGATGCTGTCGCGCAGGCTGGGCGCATCGTCATCGAAATTGATCCAGGCGCAACCGATGGCCGTTTCGACCCGGCAGGGGATCAGGTTGACGTCATCGGGATTGAGCTGGCGTTCGGAGAACAGGTGCTTGCCGTAGATGTAGGTGTTCTCGCCATCCATGTTGAAGCGCCAGCCGTGGAACGGGCAGACGAACCCGGCGGCCTTGCAATTGCCATGGTCATTGCCCTTACCGCCGGCGAAGGGGACGCCGCGGTGACGGCAGGCATTGAACCAGGCCTTCACGCCCTGTTCGGTGTTCACCACGATCACCGACTGGCCGACGCTCTGGTATTCCACCCAGTCGCCCACTTCCGGAATGCGGTCGAGCCGGGTCGCCATCTGCCAGGCGTGCGGCCACATATGGTCCAGTTCAGCCTGGTAGAACTCCGGGTCGTAATAGCGCTTCGCCGGAATCCGCTCGGGATCCTCAACCGGGAACGGAACGGCGCGCAGGCCGCCATCGGCACTCTTCAACACTCCCACACCTCTTGTTTGACTCGCCAAAAATTGTGCTGAACGAGTGTACAGGCCCGCCAGCGGTAAGCAATGCCGGAATGCTTCGCCCCGGCGGCTTTGCAAGCGCCTAGCCGGCTGCCTGCGCTTTGATCGGCAATTGCCGGATGCGCTTGCCGGTGACGGCGAACAGGGCGTTGGCCAGTGCCGGGGCAGCCGGCGGCAGCCCTGGCTCGCCCAGCCCGCCCATCGGCCCGTCGCTCGGCACGAACTCGACGCGAATTTCGGGCGTCTCGGCCAAGGTCAGCAACGGATAGTCCGGAAAACTCGATTGCTGCACGGCGCCCTTGTCGATGGTGATCTCCTCGTGGATCGCGGAGGACAGCCCCATGACGATCCCGCCCATCACCTGCGCCTCGGCATTGCGCGGATTTACCACCAGCCCGCAATCGACCGCCGCCCAGACCTTCTCCACCCTGGGATAGCCGTTCTCCGCCAGCCTCGCCTGCACGACATGGGCACAGATCGTGCCGAAGCTCTGGACCACCGCAATGCCGCGCCCGCTGCCTGTTGGCAGTGGCGTTCCCCAGCCAGACGCCCTTGCCGCGGCATCCAGCACTTTCGCGATCCGCGAACCCGGCGCGAGATGGCGTTTGCGGAATTCGAGCGGATCGACGCCGGCGGCATGGGCCAGCTCGTCCATGAAGCATTCGTGGAAGAAGCCGTGCTGCGAGCTTTCGACCGAGCGCCAGCTCGCAGTGATGACGTTGACCTTGTGCTTGACCTGTTGCTGCTCGATCTCCGGTACCGCGTAGATCACCGGGATGCCGGCTTCCAGCACGGAATCCTGCGAACAGGTGCTGTGCCAGGCCGCGATCTTGCCGTCCGCGCCCAGGGATGCCTTCAGCGCGATCGTGCTCGCCGGACGATAGGTGCCTTGCCGCACTTCCTCCTCGCGCGGCCAGATCACCTTGATCGGCCAGGGCGATTGCATGGCGAGCTTTACCGCCTGGTCGATCACCGAATTGTTGCCCGGCAGCTTGCGGCCGAAGCCCCCGCCCAGCAGCATCGGGTGGAAAGTGACGTCGTCCTGCGAGAGCCCGCCGGCCTTGGCGGCTTCCCACTTGCTGTTGAGCGGATCCTGCAACCCGCCCCAGACATCGAGCTTGCCGTCCTTGTACCGCGCGGTGAGCGCGAAAGGTTCCATCATCGCGTGGTGGAGATAGGGCACGCGATAGGTCGCTTCGACCAGGCGGCCGCCCTTGGCGTCGAGCGGCTTGGCCTCTTCGGCAATGCCCTTGTCATGCGCGGCGAAGATGCTGGCAGAGGAAACCCCGCCATTGCCGCCGTCGGAGAATTTGGGTTGTAGCGCACGCAGCCCTTGCAGCGCCTGCCAGTAACCCTTGGCCACCACTGCCACGGCATCGTCGAGCTTTACCACCTTCTCGACGCCTTTGATCGCCATGGCCGGGGCCGGATCGACGGAGAGCAGCTTGCCACCCCGCGCCGGGGCCGCCATCACCGTGGCCACGCGCATTCCGGGTAGAGCGAAGTCGATGCCATACCGGGCGCTGCCATCGACCTTTGCGGGAATGTCGATCCGGGGGACGGACTGACCGATGAAGGCCAAATCCCTGGCTTCCTTGAGCTTTGGCTCGGGGTCGAGCCTGCGTTCCGCCGCGGCCTTGGCCAGTTCGCCATAGCGCAGGGTTCGGCCGGTCCGGGCATGCGTCACAACACCCTTGGCGGTGGTCAGTTGCTCCACCGGCACTCCCAGCCGTGCCGCGGCTTCCTCTTTCAACGCCAGCCGCGTTGCCGCCGCCAGCACGCGAAAACCGACCTGCCCGGTAAAACGCACCGCCGAAGAGCCGCCGGTGATCTGCCCGATGAGATTGCGCGCCATGGCCGAATAGGCCGATTGCGGCAGGCTCAGCTCCGCGCCCATGGTGCCGTCGCTAAGGAAACCCTGCGCAAGCCAGGCATTGGCAAAGGGCGTTTCCGCCGGCGCCGGCTCGATCGAGAACCTGTCCCAATCGGCATCGAGCTCGTCCACCGCCATCTGCTTCAAGGCCGTGGCCGTGCCGGTGCCCATATCGATGTGCGGCGAATAGAGCGTCACCCGGTCGTCCTCGCCGATCAGCAGCCAGCCAGTGAATGAACCTGCCTTGTCTCGGCGCGTCAGTTGCAACGCGTCGCGCCGCCCGGCGTAGTCGCCATACTGGAGGGCGAAAATCCCGCCGCCGACGATCGCCGCCCCGCCGATCAGGAAGGCCCTGCGCTTGAAGCCCATCAGGCGGCTCCCTCAGCTTGTGAGGCCTGACCGGTGGCCTTGCGGATGGCTTCGCGGATGCGCGGATAGGTGCCGCAGCGGCACAGGTTGGTCATGGCCGCATCGACATCGGCCTCGCTGGGCCGGCCCTTCTCCCTAATGAGTGCAACCGCCGCCATGATCTGACCCGACTGGCAATAGCCGCACTGCGGCACCTGCACGTCGATCCAGGCCTGCTGCACCGGGTGCAACGTGCCGTCGGCACCCTTGAGCCCCTCAATGGTGGTGATCTCCTTGCCCACCGCATCGGCAACGGCGACGCTGCACGAGCGCATGACCGCCCCATCAAGGTGAACACTGCAGGCCCCGCAGGCCGCAACGCCGCAGCCGAACTTGGTGCCCGTGAGCCCCAGGTCCTCGCGCAGCACCCAGAGCAGCGGCGTATCCGGCTCGGCATCGACCGACAGCGCCTGGCCATTGACCTTCAGTTCAATCGTCATGTCTTAGAAACCCAGGTCCGCGATGGGCCCGTCGAAGTTGTCGCCCAGGATCTGCGTCGCCTTGGCGAGCTTCTCCTGCGGCACGCCGGCGATGTGGCCGTCGATGATGCGGTGGTAGTTGCTGACCAGCCCCTCGACCTTTGATGCCAGCCGCATGAATTCGAAGCCCGGCTGGTGCAGGCCCATCTGCTGGATCGGGATGTTCGAATAGTCCTGCCGCGGGATCGGCGGGAATTCGGGGCTGTCATAGGGCAGGATCGTCGGCTCCATCACCGGATCGGGCTCCTGCCCGGGCGGGAACAGGGTCAGCGACCACAGCTCGAAGAAGCAGCTCTCCGGACCCAGCGGGCGGATGCGGTAGGAGCTGAAGCTGGTGAGCATGGGCAGTAGGAAATAATTCGGAAACAGGAAGTTCACCGCGTTGATCGGTGCGGAAACGCCGACTTCGCAAAGGTCCGGAACCGGCTCGCCCCGTTCGCGCAACTGCCGGGTAACCTCCGCCATGACCGTACCGTACCAGATCTGCAGGGCCTGTTCGTGATCCTCAGGCAGATCCATGTCGAGCAGCGGCCGCATGATCTCGATTTCCTTCTCGTGGACCATGCCGGCCATGCCGATGCCGGTCTGCTCCATCTGCTGGAAGTGGGCGAGGACGTTTTCCTTGACGCTCTTGCTGCGGTCGACCGCGATGTTGCTGCCCTTGTCCTTGCCGGTGTACATCGCATCGAAGATCATCGGCGCGACGGCCTGCAACTGCGGGTGCGTTTGCATCACATGATAGCCTTCCATGAAGGCTTCCATGGCGATCTTCCAGTTGGCCGGCAGCACCGTGCCGAACCACCATTCGGCGCGCAGCTCGCCAACGTTGTGCGCGTCCAGCCGGTCGAGGAACGGCCCGATGGTCTCGCGATAGCTTGGCGCGTCCCAATCGAAGTTGATGAAGGCGCAGCCGATGGCCGTCTCCACCCGGCACTCCACCAGCTTGATGTCGTCCGCATCGAGCTGGCGTTCGGAGAACATGTCCTTGCCGTAGACCAGGGTGTTCTCGCCGTGCATATTCCAGCGCCAACCGTGGAACGGGCAGACGAAGCCGGTCTTGGCGCAATTGCCGTGGTCGCTGCCGCCGCAATCGAACTTCTTGCCCCCGGCGATCGGCACGCCGCGGTGGCGGCAGGCGTTGTAATAGGCCTTCACCCCGTCGGTGGTGCGCACCACCAGCACCGAGCGGCCGAGGTTCTGGTATTCGATCCAGTCGCCCGGCTCGGGGATCTGTTCCAGCCGGCAGGCCATCTGCCAGGCCGAGCCCCAGACGTGCTCTACCTCAAGCTGGTAGAACTCCTCGTCGTAATAGCGCTGGGCCGGAATTCGCTCGGGATCGCTCACCGGGAAAGGCACTGCGCGCAGGCCACCATCGGCTGATTTCAACATCTCTCCACCTCGCTGTTATCGCTGGCCTGTCGAAAGCTGCGAATGTGTAATCCGGCATTCGGCCCGGCGCCAGCCCCAACAGGGTTTGCCGTGCGACGGATTGACAGCGGCGGAATTCCGCTATCTGGCACGCCTCGGAGACCTACCCGCGTGAATACTGAAAGCAGCCTCGCCGACCGCGTGCTCGCCACTGGCGGGATCATGCTGGCGACGCTGACCTACACGCTCGATTCCACCATCGCCAACATCGCCCTGCCTCATATGCAGGGCAGCTTTTCCGCCTCCAACGACCAGATGGTCTGGGTGCTGACGTCCTACATGGTCGCATCAGCAATCATGACGCCTTTTTCCGGCTGGCTGGCTCACCGGATTGGGCACAAGCTGCTATTCATGCTCTCGACGATGTTGTTCATGGTCTCGTCAATGGCTGTCGGCGCAGCAATGACATTGCCGCAAATCATCGTGTTCCGGATCGTGCAGGGCATCGCTGGTGCAGCGTTGCTACCGCTTTCCCAGGCCCTGATGTTGGATATGTGGCCACCCAAGCGCATTCCTGTACTGATGGCGATCTGGAGCGGGGTGGTGACCGCTGCCCCGATCATAGGCCCCACGCTGGGCGGGTGGTTGACCGACACCATCAGCTGGCGCTGGGCTTTCTACATCAATGCCCCGCTCGACATCATCGCACTGGTCATCGTCAACGCCATGCTGCCGCGCGACGAGGGCGGCAGGCAGCGTCCGCTCGACTTGCTGGGCTTCCTCGGCATCGTCATGTTCTCGGTCGGCACCCAGCTGATGATGGACCGCGGCGAGATCAAGGACTGGTTCGATTCGACCGAAGTGCAGATCGAAGCCACTGTCGCAGCGCTGGGCCTCTACATTTTCATCGTCCAGATGTTCACCGCCAAGCACCCGTTCTTCCAGCGCGATTTGTTCAAGGACCGCAACTTCAATTCGGCCCAGGTCATGACCCTGCTGCTGGGCTCGACCCTGTTCGCGACTTCCGCTCTTCTACCTGTCATGATGCAGCAGCTGCTGGGCTATTCGGCGACACATGCTGGCCTGGTTTCCATGCCGCGCGGCTATGGCTCGATGTTCGCCTTTTTCCTTGCACCCTTTTTCATTGCCCGCATCGGCCCGAAGGCAACCATGCTGATCGGCATTACGATCAGTACGGCCGCGCTTTGGCAAATGGGGCACTTTGACTTGTCGATGGACGAGAAATGGCTCGAGATATCCGGTTTCCTGCAAGGATGTGGCTCCGGGCTGGCATTCAACCCCATGTCCGTCCTGACTTTCGCTACATTACAGGGCTCTGCCCGTACCGAAGCCTCGGTGTTTGGCAACATGATGCGTTCTGTCTCGGGCAGCATTGGCATCTCACTCTACGCCACTGTCCAGCTGAGGCAGAGTACCACGCTGCGCGGACACATGATCTCGCACATCACGCCCGGCGACCCTATCCTGGGCTGGCAGATGATCGAGGTCGATTCCGGCATCGGCCTCGCCAGGCTCAGCGGCGAGGTTAACCGGCAGGCTTCGATGGTCGGCTACGACACCGCCTTTGGCTATATGTGCCTTGCAAGCCTGCTGATGATCCCATTGGTGCTCCTTATGCGCACGCCCAAGGTCAGCCAGGCTGATCAGGGCCCGCCGGAGATCGGCACCCATTGAGACTGGCTTGCCCGAACTTACCGTAAAGGCCATCATCTCTGACACACGAATGTCGGAGGGGAAGAACGGATGGACCTGCAATTGAAGGGCAAGCGCGCGCTGGTGACGGGCAGCAGTTCGGGCATCGGCGCCGGGATCGCGCGGGTTCTCGCCAGTGAAGGCGCCGAAGTTGTCGTCCACGGCCGCAATGCCGGACGGCTGGAAGCAGTCGCCAAAGCCATCGAACAGGCGGGCGGAAAGGTGCGCATGGCTTTCGGCGACCTCGCAAATGACGAGGGCGCGGCGCAAGTGGTCCAGGCGACGGGCGAGATCGACGTGCTGGTCAACAACATCGGCGGCACAGAATCGACCGGCGGCGGCCTCACCGGCTGGTTCGACGTCAAGCCCGAGCACTGGGCAGGCGCAATGCAGCAGAACCTCATCTCCGCCGTCCGCATGATCCACGCCTTCGTTCCCGCCATGCAGCAGCGCGGCTGGGGCCGCGTGATCAACATCTCCAGCGGCGGTGGCGCCTCTCCTCCCGACTCTGTGCCCGAATACTGCGCCGCAAAGGCCGGGCTCAACAACATGACGGTAGGCCTGTCGAAGGCGCTCTCGCGCAGCGGCGTCACGGTTAACACCGTCAGCCCCGGCTGCACCCGCACCAAGATGTTCGAAGGCACCCTGACGACGATGGGCAATGCCAATGGCTGGCCCGACGACATGGACGAGCGCGAGGCCAGGTTCATGGACCTCGGCATCTTTCCCTGCACCACCCAGCGCTATGGCCGGCCCGACGACATCGGCAGCCTGGTCGCCTGGCTCGCCAGCCCGCTTTCGGCCTTCGTCAACGGCGCGAACTACCGCATCGATGGCGGCCAGGTGCAATCGGTCAACTGAGGGAGGGTACAATGGGTTCTCTGACAGGCAAGGTTGCGCTGGTAACCGGAGCAGGGCGCGGCCTCGGCCAATGCTGCGCCAACCTGTTCGCCCGCGAAGGTGCTGCCGTGGTCATCGCCGACATCGATGCGACGACCGGTGAATCGGCGGCCGCCGCCATTCGCGGCATGGGCGGCCAAGCCAGCTTCGTGCGCGCCGACGTTTCCAGCGAGGCGCAGGTCGAAGCCATGGTCACCCACGCAGTGGAGCGCTTCGGCGGGCTAGACTGTGCGATCAACAACGCGGTGCGCGATCAGGGCGCACGCACGCCACTCGCCGATATGGACCTCGCCGACTGGGAAAAGCTGATGGCGGTGAACTTCACCGGCGTGTTCCTGTGCATGAAGCATGAGATCAAGGCGATGGGCGCGCGTGGTGGCGGGGCCTTGGTCAACATCGGCTCGGGCAACGAGCACACGGCGGAAAAGGGCCTCGCCTGGTACCTCGCCGCCAAGCAAGGCATCTACGCCATGACCAAATGCGCCGCGCTGGATTACGGCAGCCAGGGCATCCGGGTAAATGCGGTCGCCCCCGGCCCGATGTGGACGCCGCTGCTGCGCGAAACCGCGGCAAAAAATCCCGGGCACCTGGACCGCCATGTGGCGCACGTGCCGCTGCACAGGATCGGCGAACCGGACGAGATCGCTGAAGCGGCGGTGTGGCTTTGCACGCCCGCCGCATCCTACGTTCACGGCATCACCCTGTCAGCGGACGGGGGCTATGTGCTGGGGAGTACTTAGGCCGCCTTGCGGCCCTGTGATTCCCAGTCCTCGATCGACAACATCGGCCCGCCCTGCACCGTGATCCGCTCGAGATAGCGGTCGGTGGTCTGGTCCGGCACGCCGTAGTGCATGACCAGGCGGTTGTCCCAGATGGCGATGTCACCCTTCGACCATGACCAGCGCATCTGGTATTCCGGGCGCATGTATTCGAGCGTCAGTTTCTCGATCAGCGCCTTGCTCTCCGCTTCCGGCAGGCCGTCGATCGAGATCGACCAGGTCCAGTTGGCATAGAGCGAGCGCGCGCCCGTCACCGGGTGGACCACCACCACCGGCTGGTGGATCGGCGGATAGGCCTCGCGCAGCTGGTTCCACTTCTCCGAGGTGCCGAAGCTGTCGTTGTCCTTGGGCATACGCTCGGCAAGGCAGGTATAGAAGGTCAACCCATCGACCTGCGCGCGCAGGTCATCCGGCAGTCCGGCATAGGCCGCCGCCCCGCTCGACCACAGGGTATCCCCACCGAACGGGCACGGCTCTATCGCCCGCAGGATCGAGGCCGAGGGGGGCGCGGCCATGTAGCAGCCGTCCGAATGCCAGGACGATGCCGTGCCTTCGCGCTTGTAGGCTGACGACTTCACTGGCGTGATCATCGGCCGCTCCGGGTCCGGCCCGTCGGTTATCGGCGTGCCGAACGCCTTGGCCAGCGCCAGGTGCTCATCGAAGCCGATATGCCCCTGCCCCTGGAGGAAAATCACCCCATGTGCGAACAGCGCCTGGCGCAGGTCGCCCGCCTGGGCTTCGCTCAGCGGCTGGGCAAGATCGATGCCCGAAACAATCGCGCCGATGGCCGGCTGGGTGCGGGTGACCGAAAGTCCGCCGGGGAGG
The DNA here is from genome assembly GCA_041911195.1 of Novosphingobium sp. Taxonomy (GTDB): domain Bacteria; phylum Pseudomonadota; class Alphaproteobacteria; order Sphingomonadales; family Sphingomonadaceae; genus Novosphingobium. Next base: position 20,820 of record JAYRPK010000360.1, read on the forward strand.
GTATAGCTGCGGGGCTGGTCCATAAGTCTCGCTCGCTCCTCAGTGCTGCGCGGAAAAATCGAAGGTAATATCGCTGACCTTGCCGGCAAAGGGAATGCTCCCCTTCACGCCAGGCATGACCGGCGATCCGTCGTCGATGCCGACGCCGAAGGTCTCGGCGATGCCGAAGCTCAATGGCAAGGTGAAGTGCACCGACTTCTGCGCCAGCACCTTGTCGCCGCTGGCCAGGGTGACGGCATAGTCGGCCGCATCACCCGGATTGCCGCCACTGCGCGCGACACTGAGCCGGATCGGAGCCGCGCCCGCAGGCAGCGCCTCATCGGCCGCGACTTCCACAGTCTCGCCGGTCAGCGAGACCATCAGGAACACCGGCTTGCCGTCGCGCAGATAGAGCCCGGTTCCACCAAGCCGGCCGCCGCTGGCGAAGACGGGACCGGTGACCCCGCCATCGGGCAATTCGAGCCTGGCCGTCATCGTATAGCTGCGCGCGGGGAGCGGCGGGGCGATCATGCCGGTGATGTTGCCGATCGGCCCGGCATAGGACCACTTGCCCCCGCGCCGCGCGAAATCGGCTTGCGCCTTGCGCATCGAGTCCACTGCGCCCGAACCGATCGTGCCGATTGGATTGACGTTATAGCGAACCGCCTGTTCCTCGAAGGCGGCGGCCATGGCCTTGACCCGATCGGGGAATTTGGCGGCCAGGTTCGTGGCCTGCCCCGGGTCCTTGGTAAGATCGTAGAGTTCCCAGGGCTCGTTCGTCGGCGAGCGGTCGGACACGTTCCAGGTTTCGGTCCGGTGCGTGGTGACGATGGCCCAGCCATCCTGCCAAAGGCCCTTGTTGCCATACATCTCGACGTATTGCGGCCCCTGATGCCCGGGCGCCTTGGCATCGGCGAAAGTCGCCACGATGTTCTGGCCTTCCATCGGCACCTGCGGAACATTGTTGATCACAGACGCCAGCTTGACTCCTGTAGCAGCCAGAATGGTCGGGGCTACATCGGTATCGTGGACGAATTGCCCCCTCACCTCGCCCCTTGCCGCGATCCCCCTGGGCCAGGAGATCACCAAGGGCACGCGGGTTCCCCCTTCGTGCGTGGTCTGCTTGAAATAGCGGAACGGGGTATCGCCCGCGACTGCCCAGCCGAAGGAATAGTGCGGATAGGTTTCCGGCCCGCCCCAGCGGTCGAGGAACTGCATGTTGGTCGCGACCGGTGCGATGTCACCCTTGACCAGCGTATGTTCGCTGAAAGTGCCATGCGGCGCGCCCTCGGCGCTGGCGCCATTGTCCGAAGTGATGACAACCATGGTGTTGTCCAGCTCGCCCGAAGCCTGGAGCGCATCGAGAATGCGGCCGAACTCGAAATCGGCATAGCTGAGCGAGGCGGCGAAGACTTCCATCTGGCGGGCATAGAGCCGCTTCTGGTCGGCCGAGAGGCTATCCCAGGCCGGCATCAGCGGCGGGCGCGGGGCCAGCGTCGCGTTCCTGGGCACCAGGCCTTGTGCCTTTTGCTGTTTCAGGATCTGCTCGCGGGCCTTGTCCCAGCCCATGTCGAACTTGCCCTGGTAGCGGGCGATCCAGTCCGCCGGGGCATGGTGCGGGGCGTGGGCGGTACCGGTCGCCCAGTACATGAAGAAAGGCGGCGGCGGATTGGTGCCGCTGCGCTGACCGATCATGGCAATGGCCTGATCGGCAAGATCGGCATTGAGGTGATAGCCCGGCGCGTTGGCATTTCGCACCGGGGAGACATCGCGGATCAGCGTCGGGTTCCAGTTGTCCATATCGGCGGAGAGGAAGCCGTAGAAGCGGTCGAAGCCCTGGCCAGTGGGCCAGTGATTGAACGGCCCGGCCGGCGTGATTTCGCCAGCTGGC
>JAYRPK010000361.1:0-2225 GCA_041911195.1 Novosphingobium sp.
CTCGCCTTCATCCTCAAATCGCCGCTCGAAGGGCCGAACTGCACAATCTTCGACGTGCTCAACGCGACCGACCACATCGTTCCGGCCATCGAGATCATCGACCAGCGCATCCAGCCCGTCGATCCCGCCACCGGGCGCACGCGCAAGGTGTTCGACACGATATCCGACAATGCATCCAACGCCGGCATTATCCTGGGCGGGCGTCCAGTTCGGCCGCACGAAGTCGACCTGCCCTGGGTGTCGGCGCTGTGCTATCGCAACGGAGTGGTCGAGGATTCAGGCGTTGCCGGTGCAGTGCTCAACCATCCGGCGAACGGGCCGGCCTGGCTGGCAAACAAGCTGCATCCGCATGGCGAATCTCTCGCCGCGGGTGAGGTCATCCTCGGCGGGTCGTTCACTGCGCCCATCGCGGTCCGCAATGGCGATACCTTCCATTTCGACTATGGACTGCTCGGCAATATCGCCTTCCGGGCAGTCAATGCGCCGGAAGCGCAATGAGCGGATCTGCGACCGTGGGCGGTTGGGAAATGCCTGCCGAACTGGATATGCTGCGCGAAACGGTGCGCCGCTTCATCGCCAGCGAAGTCTTCCCGGCCGAAGCCAGGCTGGCCGAGGGACAGGCGAGGCTCAATCCCGAGGTGCAGGCAGCGCTACAGGCAAAGGCGCGCGATTTGGGCCTCTGGGCGCTGGCAACGCCCGAACGCTTCGGCGGCGCTGGCATGGGCGTGCTGGCGCAAGTCGTCGTCGCCGAGGAAGCGGCCAAATGCCGCCTGGGCGCGTTCTTCCCAGCCGCCGGCGCCATTGGCGGCGATCCGCCATCGGTGCTGTTCAAGGGGACTGCCGAGCAGTTCGAGCGCTATGGCCGGCCAATCGTCGAAGGCCGAATGCCCAAGGCTTTTACCGCGATCAGCGAGGCTTCCGGCGGATCGGACCCGGCGCGCGCCATCCAGTGCCGCGCGGCGCGCGACGGCGACCATTATGTGCTGAACGGAACAAAAACTTGGACCACGCACGCGGACAGGGCGCAGTGGGGCATCGTCTATGCCCGCACCGGCGAGCCCGGCCGCCGCGACGCAATCAGCTGCTTCATCGTCGAAACCGATACCCCGGGCTTCACCCGCAAGCCGATCCCGGTGATGATCGCCAACAGCCCGAGCGAGCTGCACTTCGATAATGCGCGCATTCCCGCCGCCAACCGCATCGGCGAGGAAGGCGGCGGATTTGCCCTCGCCGATGATTTCCTCGTTCGCGGACGGATCACCTATGGTGCCGGTCCAATCGGCATTGCCGAGGAAGCACTGCGGCTCACTGTCGCATGGGCGAAGGAGCGCCAGGTTTTCGGTGGGCTGCTTGCCGACAAGCAGGGCGCGCAGTGGATGCTGGCGGATTGCCGCATCGCGCTCGACGCCGCGCGCCTGCTCACCTATCGCGCCGCCTGGTCAGCCGACCGGGGCGCACCTGACCGTGCCGAGGCCGCCATGGCCAAGTGGAGCGCGACCGAAGCCGCCTTCAAGACGCTGGATACCTGCATCCAGTTGTTCGGCGGCATGGGCGTTGCCAGCGAGCTGCCGCTCGAGCGCTGGTTCCGCGAATTGCGGATCAAGCGACTGGGCGAAGGCGCGACCGAGATCCAGCGGATGATTGTCGCGCGCGCGCTGTTCGCCTGACGCGCGCAGTCAGATGGTGCGGCGCAGGATAAAATCGGCGCAGCGCTCACCGATCATGATCGCGGGAGCATTGGTGTTGCCGCTCACCAAGCTGGGCATGATCGAGGCATCCGCCACGCGCAGGCGCGGAATGCCGTGGACCCGCAATTGCGGATCGACCACCGCCATGGGATCGCTCGCAGGTCCCATCTTGCAGGTACCGCAAGGGTGGTAGACCGTCTTGGCAACCACGGCGATGTGCGCTTTGATCGCGGCATCGCTGAGTTCATCATCGGGGCCATGACCCGGCGCCAGTTCGCAGGACAGCAGCCGCGCCAGGGAAGGCGCATGAAGTATGCGCCGCGCAAAGCGGACGCCGCGCACCAGCGTCGCCATGTCGTCGGGATGGCCCAGCACATTACCTTCTATGCGCGGCGGGGCGGTCGCCTCACGGCTGGCAATGCGCACCGATCCGCGCGCTTTCGGGCGCAGCACACATGGGCTGATCGAAATGCCATGACCGGGCAGCGGCGGACGGTCCGCATCGCCGGTCAGCGACGCGACGGCAGTGATCTGGAC
>JAYRPK010000362.1:0-8469 GCA_041911195.1 Novosphingobium sp.
CCGGGGAACACCTGCTCGATCGCACTGTCGCCCAGGAAGGCGCCGGCAACCCCGCCGCCGGTCATCACAGCATGGCCATACCAGCCGGTCGATCCGTCCCAATAGGACAGCTCGGCGATCACATCGATCTGCTCGACCGGATGCGCCTCGCCCCCGCCCGCCTCGCGCGGGACCATGATGGAAAACAGGCCGGCATCCTGGATCGCCTGCCACACTTGGGGGTCGAGCTCGGTCGCCTCCTCGTTGGCCTGGGCGGCCGTATCGATCATCGGGCCCAGCGCGCGAGCGCGCTCCAGCCAGCTTGCGGCGCCCTGGGCGGGCGCCTGGGTTTGTGCTGTCGTTGCCATGTCGGGCAGGGTTCTAATCCGGAGTCCAAGCCGACGGCAAGCCCCGCATTGACAGGTCAATCAAATTTTTTGACAGGTTGGTTTCCTCCGCCGATGGTGACAAGAACCGCATAACAAGAACGAAACGATCGGGGGAGGAACATGGCCGAGGCACAGGCGAGCGACGGCGCATCGGCGGCCGCACAGTCCACCGGCATTCCCAAGGCCGCCTGGTTCGCGCTGTTCGTGCTGACCGCCGCGAACGTGCTCAACTACCTCGACCGCCAGATCGTCTCGATCCTGGGGCAGGCGATCAAGGCGGACCTTCGGCTCGACGACGCCCAGCTCGGCTTCCTGCTCGGCACCGCCTTCGCCATCTTCTATTCGGTGGTAGGCATCGCCATGGGCGGCATCGCCGATCGGCTGACCCGCAAGAAGGTCATGGCCAGCGGGCTGACCCTGTGGTCGGCGATGACCGCGGCGGGCGCCGCCGCCACCGGCTTCGTCTCGCTCAGCCTCGCGCGGATCGGCGTCGGCATCGGCGAGGCGGCGGCCGTGCCCTGCGCGCAGTCGCTGGTGGCGGACAGCTTCCCGCCACGCCACCGCACCCTGGCGATGGGCACTTATGTTTCCGCCGCCTTCATCGGCGGGGCCGTGGCGATGATCGCCGGCGGCTGGTTCCTGCAGAACTGGCACGAGGCCTGCGCTGCCCTGCCGATCGCCGGCGCCTGCGCGCTCGCTCCATGGAAAGCGGCGCTGCTGGCCGTGGCGGCGCCGGGCGTACCGGTGGCCTTGCTGCTCCTGCTGCTGCGCGAGCCTCCGCGCGCGGCGCCGGCGGACGGAGTGACCGGCATCGGCACGGTCGTGACCCGGCAGTTCGCCGTTGCCCTGCCGCCCTTCTCCACCGCCACCGTCTGGCGGATCGGCGGCGCGGCGGCGCTGGGGCGCAACATGGCGATGGCCGCGGGCATTGCCATGGTCACAGCCCTGCTGGTGTGGCTGACCGGCGATCTGGCGCAATGGGCTTCGCTCGGCTTCGGGGCCGTGGCCGTGGTCACCTGGGGGCAGATCCAGTCGATGGCGGACCGGCCGCTGTTCCGGCTGACCCTGGGCGATCCGAGCTTCCTGCTGGTGACGCTGTCGACCGCGTTTTCCTCGTGCATTTTCAGCTCGATGGTCGCCTGGTCGGCGCCGCTGGCCATGCGGCACTTTCCGGGCATTCCTCATAGCGAGCTTGGCCTGGGCCTTGGCCTTACCCACCCGCTCGGCAGCTTCATCGGCATCTATGTCGGCAGCTGGATCACCGATAGGTGGAAGGCGCGCAACCCTTCCGCCTCTTTCCTGATGGGCGCGGTCAGCGTGGTGGGCGCCCTGCCCTTCGTCGTGCTGGCCATTCTCGCCCGGGACTACGGATTGTTCCTGTTCGCCTATTTCATGATCGGCTTCATGGTCTCGCTATGGTCGGGAGCGACCGCGACCATGATCCAGGACCTTTCGGTGCCGCGCATGCGCGGCCAGGCCGCCGCCTGCTATTCGATGATCGTGCTGGTGGTGTCGTTCGGCCTTGGCGCCTACTGGGCGGGCAAGGTCAGCACGGTGACCGGCAGCCTGGAGATCGGCATGCTTTCCACCCTGCTGCTCGCGCCGATCGTCATCGCCATGCAGATTGCCGGTGCGAGGCGCCTGCCGCGCGAAAGCTTCGCGGCGCGCAAGGCCCTGGCCGTGGCGGCGGGCGAGCCGGCGTGAGCCGGGGTCAATGCTCGCGATAGGTCAGCCTGGCCGCCGCCGAGAACAGGGCATACCATTCGCTGCGGCTTAGCTCGACGTCGTCAGCCCGGCAGTTCTCGCCGATGCGCTCGGGCTTGGACGTGCTGAACACCGGTACGATCCCCGCAGGATGGCGCAGCAGCCAGGCCATGGCCAGTGCCGCTGGGGTGACGCCCTTGCGTGCCGCAATCTCCGCCACCAGCGCCGAGGCCACCCTGGTTCGCGGTGAACTGGCCTCCGTCGGGGCCAGCAGTTCGCCCCGGATCGGCGAGAAGGCCTGCACCTGCATGCCATTGAGGCAGCAATAGTCGAAAGTGCCCTGCGCCGCCGGGCCGGCATAGGCATTGACGAAATGAGCCTTCTTGCCGGTCATCACATCCGGCCCGTCCTGCCCCACTTCGACCGCCCATTCCATGCCATCGACCAGCGGATGCGAATGGCCCAGGCCGAGCTGGATCTGGTTGACCACCAGCGGCACGTCCACGCCGCGCTTCAGCTTCTCGATCTGCATGGCGCTGAAATTGCTGACGCCGAAATGGCGAACCTTGCCCGCCTGCCTTAGCGCGGCAAAGGCCTCGCCGATTTCGTCGGGCACCATCAGCGCATCGGGGGCGTGGAGCAGCAGCAGGTCCAGCCGGTCGGTGCCGATCCGCCGCAAGCTCCCTTCGACCGAACTGACGATGTGCTCGCGGCTGAGGTCCACCCGGTAGGGATCGCCGGGTTCGGGATCGCCATGCATGATCTGGCCGCACTTGGACTGGACCACCAGGCCGTCTCGCAACGAGGGACTGCGCTTCAGCACTTCGCCGAAGGCTGTCTCGGCATTCCCGTGGCCATAGAAATCCGCCATGTCGAACAGCGTCACGCCGGCATCGCAGGCCGCATGCACCAGCCGCTCCGCGCTTGCAACGATCTGCGCATCGACCACGCCGGGAACCCAGCCGCCCAGCGAAGCACAGCCGAACGCGATGCGCGATACGGCAAGATCCGTGCCGCCGATCCGATAGCTCTTCATGGCTTCCCTCCCCGGTCGAACATGCAACCGCCCGCCATTCGATCAGTAATCGGAGGACGCCGCAATCACTTTCAGTCGGCCGGTCTGGCGTGAGTAGAGCGTGAACAGGAACACCCCCCAGCCATCGACACCGCTGGCGAACCAGTCCGAAACCGCATCGAGGCCGGGACTGCTCCAGTCGCGGATTTCCACATCCTCGCCCGCCGGCAGCAGGAAGCCGCGCAGCTCGTCGAACAGGGCCTGCACTTCGCTGGGCCGCGCCCTCAGGTCGCCGCCGGGCGGGCACTGGAAGGCATAGGCGAACTGGCCGCCGGAGCCCGGATCGGGTGGAAAGCAGACGCCCCCGTCCATTGCGATGCCTTCGAGTGAAACCAGTTCCGGATCGTCGAATTCGCTGTCGTTCGGGCCATACCACTTGCCCACCTTGATCAGCCTGCCGCTGTCGGGATTGCACCATGCGCCGAGGAATTCGGCCAGGCCGATCGCGCGGCTGCCGATCTCGCGCAGGGCCTGGCCATCGAAGCCGCAGGGCGCGGGGATGACCGCGCGGATGGCATCGAGGAGATCGCCCTCCGATCCGTCGGAGCCATCGAACATGGCGAATTCGAGAATGCCGCCGATTGCGCGGTATTGGGCGAATGCTGTGGGAAGCTCGACTGGCAAAGGCATGATCCCGCCTAATCGGGCCCGCCACAATTCTCAAGCATGACGGTTCGATGTTGCCATCCCGCCCAAGCGAAATTAACGAAGCTTCGGCCCGCCCATAGGTGGAAGTCCGCGATAAGGACTGCCGCGGAACAGCCATTTGTTAACATTCATCGCCTAGCATTCCAGACCAGTTTCCCAAGCCGGCGAAGCCCCGCTTCCCCGCAGCAAGAAGGCCCATTGCGTGGATTGCGGAACGGTCTTGCCATCGCCGGACAGGCCCGCCCTGGAAGGCGAAAGCGATTGGCAAGATGCCAATCCGGATGCGCATGCGCCAACCGTCGTGCAAGGATCGCTGGACGACGAGGCCCTGACCCAGGCTTGGCGAGACCTTGAAGCCAGGGCCTCGCTGCCCACCCAGTGCCTTGCATTCACCCGAGCACTCGCCGCAACCCTGCTGGCGACAACGCCCATCCGGATCTTCGCGGTCTTCCGCGCCCGCCGCCCGGCGGCGCTCCTGGCGCTGTGCCGCGGCAAGGGCCCGCTCGCGCGCTGGCGCCTTCCGGGATCGCGCGAAGTGTTCGAGCCCGGCGACGCACTGTGCGACGATCCCGATGCCGCGCGCGAACTGGCCGGCATGCTGTCTAGACAGTCGCGCCCGCTCTGCCTCGATCGCATCCCTGCCGGCTCGCCGCTGGTCGGGGCACTGGCCGAAGCGATGAAAGGCCGGGGCCTGGTGCGGGTGCGCCCGGCCATGCCCTGCCCGGCGATCGATCTGGAGCCATGGCACGCAGACCCGGAAGGCCAGTTCAGCAGCCGCCGCCGCTCCGACTTCCGCCGGGCCCAGCGCAAGGCGGAGGAACTGGGCGAAGTCACATACGAAATGCTGACGCCTCCGCCCGAACACTTCGACCGCCTGTTCGACGAAGCCGCCGCGGTCGAGATGAACAGCTGGAAGTGCGAGGCCGGATCGGCGATCGCCTCTGACAGCACCAAGGAAGCCTTCCACCGCGCCTTCTTCCGCGCGGCATGCAATGCGGGCCACTTCCGCCTGGCCTTCATGCGGATCGACGGACGCGCCGTCGCCATGCAGCTCGCCGTGGTCTGGTCGCGGCGGTTCTGGCTGTTCAAGATCGGCTATGACGAGGCCTATGCCAAGGCCTCACCGGGCACCTTGCTGATGCGCCATGCCCTGGTCCTCGCCGCTGGGATGGGCCTCGCCTCCTTCGAATTCCTCGGCAATGTCGAGCCGTGGATCGCTGACCTGTGGACCAGGGAGTGCAATCCCTGCGTCACGCTCAGGACCTATCCATATGGCCTGCGCGGGCTGGCTGCATTCGTGGCCGACGCCTTCGCCAAGGTGCGGGCCCTGGGCCTCGCAATCGCGGGATGAGCTTCGCGCGAGATCGCCTGCGCGACTTGCGCTATGCCTTGCCCGGCGCGATCGGGCGATTGCTACCCGAGCTTGGCCCCAGGTCGGCGGTGCGCATCTGCAAGCGCCTGCATGACCAGGGCCTTGCCGTGACCTTGGGCTATTTCCAGGCCGACCGGGCCAGTCCCGGCGAGATCGCCGAGGCGAACCTTGCAGCTGCACCGCTCATCGGGGCGGTGGGCGCCAGAAGCTATCTATCGGTCAAGGCCCCGCCGCTGGCTTTCGACGCCGATCGCCTGCGGGCCATCGCCGCGGGGGCCGGCATGCCGCTGCTGTTCGATGCCCATGCCCCGCACGATGCCGATGCCACGCATGCGCTGGTCCGTGCCCTGCAACCGGCCTTTCCCGCAACCGGCCTTGCCATTCCCGCGCGCTGGCGGCGCAGCATGGCCGACGCGCAGGCATTTCGCGGCACCGGCGCGCGGATCCGGCTGGTCAAGGGCGAATGGGCCGACCCCGATTGGGGCACGCGCAGCATCGAGGAGCATTACCTGGCCCTCGCCGAAGTACTGGCCGGCCGCGCCGCGCCTGTTGCCGTCGCAACACACGACTCGGACCTCGCCCGGCGCGCACTGGCCAAGCTCGTGGCATCGGGCACGCCGTGCGAACTGGAGCAACTGCGCGGACTGCCGCGCCGCCGGACTGTTGCCGTGGCGCGCGAGCTGGGCGTGCCGGTTCGGATCTATGTGCCGTTCGGCCCCGGCTGGTGGCCCTATGCCATCGACAAGGCCCTGGCCCGCCCTTACCTGCCTGCCTGGATCCTGCGCGACATGTTCGCCGCGGCAGGCCGGCCGCAGGCTGCCGCCCGGACCAGCCCTAGCCCTGCTTCCTGACGAAGGGATACTTCATCTGCGCCCAGTAGCCGGGCGGCACATCCTCGGGCACGCCATAGTCTTTCGGCCAGCGGCCCGGCGGCATGTGGAAAGTGCCGAAGATCTTGTCGAGCAGCGGTAGGTGGATGGCGAAGTTCACGTCGACCGCTTCCTGCTCCAGCCCATGGTGCCAGTGATGGAACCTCGGCGTCGCCAGCCAGTGCCCCAGGCGGTCAAAATCGCCCCTAAGGTTGGCGTGCAACAGCGAGCTATAGACATAGACGAAGCCGATATAGGCCTGCATCACCGTCGGGCTGAAGCCCAGGGTGAACAGCGGCAGCGAAGTCACCGCGCGCAGCAGCACCACCTCGACGAAATGCATCCGCGCGCCGGCCAGCCAGTCCATCGCCCTGGCCGAGTGGTGAACCGCATGGAAACCCCAGAGGAACGGCACCTGGTGGAAGATCCGGTGATACCAGTACTGGAACAGGTCGGAGAGCACGACCACCGCCAGGAACTGCACTACCCAGGGCAGCGAAGCCACCCACAGGCGGAAATCACCCCAGCCGCTGGTATGGGCGTTGACATAGGCCTGCGGCGCCAGCGCGAGGAAGGCGAACAGCTGCACCATCATCGAGCTGATCAGGTAATAGAACAGGTCCTCGCGCCATTCGATGCGGAACAGGCGCTGCTCCGCCCGGTGCGGCCAGAACCGCTCGATCGGGGCGAACATGAAGCCGGTGACCAAGAGGTTCACCACGAAGAAGTCGATGCCGAAGAAGATGCCCCAGTCGCGCGCGTCCGATGCCTGGACGTTGGAGCCGCCGAGCAGCGCGGCGGAAAGTCCGATGACCAGCGCCGTCGCGCCCAGCGCCTTGCGCGGCCGCAACAGCAGGCTGAGCAGAGACAGGGCATAGGACACCAGCAGCACCACATGGACCGCGCCGCGAAATCCGGGCCAGTCCTTCAGCGTCTGCAATTCGGGGGTCGAGAACCAGTTCGGATAGCGCAACGCCAGGACCATGCCGAGCCCGCAAATCGCGAACAGCAACCCGAAGAAGCCCGAAAACCAGCCCGAACCGAAACCGCGCACTTCGATCGGCGCATTGAGATCGCGTTCAAGATTGCGGAAGAACTTGCCCAGCATCGGCCCCCTGCCTCCGGTTCATGGGATTAGCGCTTGCCAATAGGCCATCGGACGGGCGAAATCGAGAGCCTGCCAGGGACTCGATCCGATATGCACAGAAACGCCCTTATCCTGACCGCCGCGGCCGCGCTTTCGGCCTGCGGCGATTTCGAGGCGCCCGACGGCACGATCGAGGGCAAGGTCCGTTTCGTCGCCAAGACCGCCGATATGGTCGGCGGCGTGGTCAACGGCCGCAACGACGTGCGCGCCATCGAGGCCGACGGGCGGGTGCTGGTGATCAAGCTAAACATCGAAGAGAACGTCGAAGGCCCGGTCACCGAACAGGACGTGCTCGCCGCCATGCAACCGGAAGTCTGCAAGAACGACACCTTTACCGGCCTGCTCAAGGAAGGCGCGGCCATCCGCATCGTGCTCTATACGCCCAACGGCAAGAGCCTGCCCCGCGCGACGCTCACTCAGTGCCCGGGATCGGGCACCACCTGACGGCCATTCCCAACCGCATGTTTCATATCCACACCTTCACCGCCAAGGCCGATTTCGCCGAGGACCGCATCCGGCTCGACGCGGTCGATTCTGCTGGAGCGAGCCAGCAGATTTACGTCACCCGGCGGCTGGCGGACCGCTTCGTGCCGCTGCTGCTCGAACGGGTCGAGGCCACCGCCGCCCCGGGCAAGGCGCGCGAGATCGACCTTGCCATGCGGCAGGAGCGCCTGCGCAACGAGCGCAACGAAAAGCCGGTTGCCGAAGTGGAAGCCAAACAAGGCGCGCAGCGCTGGCTGTGCCTGACCATGCGCATTTCCGGCGAAGCGGAAAATCTCGTCTGGGTGCTCACCGACGAGGCCGACAATACCGCGATCATGGGCATAGCCGGCGAACTGCCGCGCACTGTGCTGGACATCCTGCTGCTGATCTACCGCCAGCTCGAATGGGGCACCGAGGTGTTTCCGGAATGGCTCAAGGAAGTCGGCAAGCAATCGAGCCAGGAACCGCGGGTGTTGAACTGAGGCGAGGGCTCAAGCCCGCTTCGAAACGAACTGCGTCACCGGCTCCTGCCCGGGCGTGACATATTGCTGGATATCCACCGGCCCGTCGATCAGCCCCATCGACAGCGGCAGTGAATCCTTCACCCATGGGCTCGCCATATGCGCCTTGTGGGCATCGAGATCGCGATAGACCTCGATCACAACATAGGTATCCGGCGTGTCCACGCTCTTCGCCCAGGCGTAATAGGGCACGCCCTCGGCCTCATGGGCGCGGACCTGTTCGGCAACGCCGGTCAGCAGCGCCTCATAGGCCGCGGCGTTTTCCGGCGGGACGCGCATGCG
>JAYRPK010000363.1:0-3822 GCA_041911195.1 Novosphingobium sp.
CCGATCGTGGAGGGCGTTTCCAGTTCGCCAATGTACATGAAGGGTGCTGGCGCGGCGACGCTGGCAGGCTTGGCTTGCAGCAGGCTCAACGCAATCCCGCGATAGTCGCTGATCGAGATCGGCGCGGCAAGGCCGGGCAGCTTGCGGTTGGATACCAGGAACGTCGCGAACTGGCGCTGGTTGATGATGTGGCCATGACCAAGAAAGCCGTCCTCGAACAGCGATTCGCCATGATCGCCGGTCACCAGCAGCACAGTCCGGTCCCACACGCCGAGCCGCTTGAGCCGGGCGACCAGTTCGCCCAGTTGTGCATCGGAATAGGCGACCGCGTTCCAGTAGGTGCGTTCGACTTGCGCGCGATTGACCTCGGAAATGTCACCGCGGGCGATCGGATGCTGCGTCATGGTGCGCGGCAGGCCGGGGTGATCGTAGGGGAAGTGCGGGCTCTGGAAGTTCATGTAGAGGAACACGGGCCTCGCCCAGTCATCCGGCTTGCCGAAATGACGGTCGAACTGCTCGAGCAGCACGGCCTCGTCGACCAGCAGCGATCCCTGCGCGGCAAAGCTGAAGGCGCGCCGGTCTTTCAGCTTGTCGGCATCGACGAAGACCTCGGTATTCTCGCGCATGCCGACGGTGGCCGAAATGTCGCCGAAATCCTCGGGTTGGCCGGAGAAGACGCCAGTGCGATAACCAGACTTGCGCAATTCGCGGAACAGGCTGGGATCGCCGGGGCGCGGCGACAGGCGGCCGGTGAAGATCGACTTGAGCGAGGCCGTGGTGAAAGCGACATGGCTGAAGCTGGGCGCAATCCCCGCCCCCTCGGCGGCCAGCGCCTCGAGATTGGGCGCGACCGGCTTGCCGTCGATCCGCTTGCCGAGAACGTCGGCGCGAGTGCTTTCGAACACCACCAGCACCACGTTCGGACCATCGGCCGGGACAGTTGCCTCGGGCAGTGGGGCCGGCACCGGCACAAGGGCAAGGTCGCCTGCATAGCCATCCTCGTCGATGCCGTTGCCCGGCACGTCGAGCGCCAGCGGATGGCGCCGCGCGTCGAAGGGATGATCGTCGGTGCGCAAGCCGAACAGGCCATAGCCGTCCCGGTCGAAATCGGTGGCGGCGGCCGCCAGCTTTTCGACGCTGCCCCAGACCAGCATCTTGCCCAGCCCCTGGGCCGCATCGCTACCGGTCCGGGGAATGACTGCGAGCGCAATCAGGAAAGCCAGCCAGGCAGCGGCGATCCTGCGCCGTGAAAGCGGACCGGCAAAAGCCGGCGCGTGGGGGCGGAGAAACCGTCTGGCCAACCGCCAGCAGCCCCACCAGACCAGGCAGAAAATGGCCAGCGCCGCCATGCCCAGTGCGATCTCGTTCTTGCTGAACAGCAGCGCATCCTTGAGGCTGCCACCGCCCAGTTGCTTGATCAGCGCGAAATCGACGGCATCGCTGAAATAGGAATGCAACTGGTATTGCGAGGTCAGCGCGCCAATGCTCAGCCCGCCATAGGCAAAGGTGAAATGGAACAGCGCGGCGCCCTGCTGCGCGCGGCGGTTCAGCCAGGCGCACAGCTTCCACAAGAGCATCACGGCGGCCACCTGCGAGGCCAGGTAGCCGGTGAGAAACAGCGCGATCTCGCCCAGGCCATCGATGGCGTTCGACTGGCCGAAACCGCCGGTGAAGGTGCCATACTTGCGGTCGGCAATGGCCAGCTCGACCAGGCTCACCCCCAGCACGATGACCGGGACGGCAATGCCGGCGCGAACGATTCTGGTTAGGAAGGCCCGGATCATTTCCATGCTATCTTGTGTCCTGTCAGCCGGAATTCCAGCGGCGCCGAAGCCACGACGTCGCCGTCCGCCTGTACCGGCACGGCAGCCGCCGAGCTCACCCGCAATTGCGCAGTGCGCAGCATGCGCCAGTCAGGCCTGGGGCGTCGCGCGCCGGTCAGGGCGTGCCAGGCAAGCCCGGCCATGTCGCGCCGGCGGGCCCGGGGCAGTACCAGCACATGGAGCAGGTCCTGGCCCAGGCCCGCCTCGCGATCGAGCGACCAGGGCCCTGCATAGTGCCTGCCACGCATGATGAAGACCGCCTCGGCATCGAATTCGCCTTCCTCGGCCGCGACGCGCAGTGAGGTCCGCGGCCAGCGCGCCAGCAGGCCAAGCAGCGCCACAACATAAGCGAGCCTGCCGATCCGGGCCTTGAGCCGCAGCGATACCCCGGCCACGGCGAGGGCGTCAGCCCCGACCGAAGCACAGGCCAGAAAGGTTTGCCCGCCGGCCTTGGCCACCCGCGAGAGGCAGCGGTTGCCCTCGCCGGAGATGCGCCGGGCAAATTGCGCGGGGTCGCCCGGATAGCCCAGCTCGCGCGCCAGGAGATTGATCGTGCCGAGCGGATAGATCGCCACCGGCGGCAAGGCGGAAAGGTCGCCCTGGCTGTCCAGGACCATGCGCACGGTGCCGTCGCCGCCGCAGATGCAGACCAGATCGGCGAGGGGCGCGTCGCTGGCGCAGCGGAACCGGCCGCTGTCGTGCAGCGATACCGCATGCCCGCACGCCGACAGCGCCCGGTTCAGGGCCATCACCCGGCTGACGCGCCGTGCCGGTCCGGCAGCATGATGGACCAGTGCAATCCGCAAGTTTCCGCTTCCTTCCGCAAAGCTTGCGGATACGGTTAAGTGATTGCGATTTTCTCAATGCCGGGGCAACAAGACGGCTCACTTCCGGAACAGGAGAACCCCGTGGAACTCAGCGACCTGCAAGCCAAACTGGGCGAGAACATCGGCACTTCGCGATGGTTTCTGCTCGACCAGGAGCGGATTAACCACTTCGCCGACACCACCGAGGATCACCAGTTCATCCACGTCGATCCGGAAGCGGCCAAGGCAACGCCCTTCGGCCAGACGATCGCGCACGGTTTCCTGACTCTTTCGATGCTCGCCCCGATGATGGACGAGATGGACAAGCCGGCAGTCAAGATGTCGGTCAACTACGGCTTCGACAAGGTACGCTTCCTCTCGCCGGTCAAGAGCGGCAAGCGCATTCGCGGCCACATCAAGCTGCTGGAACTGACCGAAAAGCGGCCCGGCCAGTGGCAGCAGAAGGTGGAAGTTACGGTCGAGATCGAGGGCGAGGACAAGCCGGCGCTGCTGGCCGAGTGGATCTTCCAGCACTTCGTTTGAACAGGAGGTACGGCATGCGCGATGCAGTGATCGTCTCGGCGGCGAGAACGCCGATCGGCAGGGCTTACAAGGGCGCCTACAACGCCACCATGGGGCCGAGCCTGGGTGCACTTTCGATTGCAGAAGCGATCAGGCGCGCCGGGATCGAGGGCGGCGAGGTCGACGATGTCGTCTGGGGCGCCGTGCTGACCCAGGGCAGCCAGGCGCTGAACATCGGCCGTCTCGCCGCTCTGAAGGCGGGTCTGCCGGTGACGGTCGCCGCCCAGACCATCGACCGGCAATGCTCCTCGGGCCTGATGGCCATCGCCACTGCATCCAAGCAGGTGGTCATGGACCGGCAGGACATTGTCGTTGCCGGCGGGCAGGATTCGATCAGCACAGTGCAGACCCCGGCGATGCGCATGGAGTTCGATCAAAGCCTGATCGCCATGCACCCTGCCGCATACATGCCCATGCTGCAGACCGCCGAGGTCGTCGCCAAGCGATACAACGTCTCGCGCGATATGTGCGACGAACTGGCCTTCCAGTCGCAACAGCGCACCGCCGCCGCGCAGGCCGCGGGGCGCTTCGCCGACGAGATCGTCCCGCTGGCGACGCAGATGGAGATCGTCGACCCGGAGACGCGGACGACGACATCGGTGCCGGTCGTC
>JAYRPK010000364.1:0-5256 GCA_041911195.1 Novosphingobium sp.
GCGCGGTCCGGCGCGCAAGCGGGGTAGCCACTCTGCGCGGTGCATCGGCTGACGCCGGGACGGCAGAGGCTGCGGGGGCGTCAGCGACGCGCACCGGGCTCGAAACTGGACCGGAAACCGCTCCGGTTACTGCAAGCGTCGCAACCGTCGCGCCGACCGGGAGGGTCTCGCCCTCCTGCGCCAGCAGAGCCACGATAGTGCCGTCTTCCGGCGCCTCGATCTCGTTCGAGATCTTGTCGGTTTCGACGACGAACAGCACGTCGCCCGCGCGCACAGGATCGCCCGGAGCCACATTCCATGAGACGAGGTGCCCCTCGGTCATGGTCAGACCCAGCTTGGGCATCAGGATGGGGCGCTCGGCGGTCATTCAGGCGCCGCGAAATTCTGCCGCACGCTTTTCCAGAAAGGCGCGGCAGCCTTCGTGCGAGTCCGTGCTGTCCAGCACCAGGCCGATCATCGCCTGCTCATGGCGCAGCGCCGCCGATGGCGGCATTTCGGCACCATCGCGCAAGGTGCGCTTCAGCAGCTTGAGCACCATCGAAGACTTGGCCGCCAGCTTCTCCGCCATGGCCAGCGCCGTTTCCAGCACTGCGCCGTCATCGACTACCTGGTTGATGAGACCGATGCGCTCGGCTTCCGCAGCAGTGATGCGTTCGCCCAGGAACATCAGCTCGCGCGCCTTGCAGGGGCTGACCTGCCGCATCAGCCGCTGCGATCCGCCGGCGCCGGGGAACAGCCCCAGCGTGATCTCGGGCAGGCCGAGCATCGCGGAACTGGCGGCGATTCGCAGGTCGGTGCACAGCAGCAGCTCGGTGCCGCCGCCCAGCGCCCAGCCATTGACTGCCGCGATGGTTGGCTTGTCCAGTTCTTCGACCTGACGAAACACCTCATGGATGCGCTCGCCGAATTCGAGGTAGTGAGCCAGGACCTGGCGGCTGTCGTGATCGGCAATGTCGCCGCCGGCGACAAAGGCGCGCCCGGCGCCGGTGATGACGACCACGCTGATGGCGGGGTCGCCGCCGGCGCGGCGGATGCAGGCCTCAAGCTCGGCCAGCGTCGGCAGGTCGAGCGCGTTCAGCGTCTTGGGACGATTGATCGTCAGCAGCGCCGTCGCGCCGCGCTGTTCATAGAGGACGGCTGCTTCAGACATGGTCATTCCTTTCCTAGGCTCTTGCCGATTGCCGCGACGACCCGCTCCACGGAGGGGCGGTAGGCCTGCTCCAGCGCCGCGGCGAAAGGCACCGGCATGAAAGGCGCGCCGACCCGCACGATCGGCCCGTCCAGTTCGTCGAAGCCGATATCGGCCATGCGCGCGGCGATCTCGGCGCCGACGCCGAAGGCTTCGACGGCTTCGTGGACGATAACCAGCCGGTGCGTCCGCGACAGCGATTCCAGCACCGCCGCCTCATCCCAGGGCTGGATGGTCTGCAGGTCGATCACTTCGACCGAAACGCCCTCCCGCTCCATCTGCTCGGCGGCCGACAAGGCCAGGGCCACTGCGGCGCCATAGCTGACGACAGTCACCTGCCTGCCCGGCCGAACGATCCGCGCCTGGCCGAGCGGGATCGCCGGCTGATCCTCGTCGACCTCGCCCTTGGCCGCATAGAGCGCCTTGTGCTCGACGAAGACCACCGGATCGGGATCGGCAATGGCGCCCAGCAGCAGACCGTGCGCGTTGGCGGGGGTGGACGGGCAGACCACTTTCAGCCCCGGAACATGCGCGAACCAGGCTTCGAGGCACTGCGAATGCTGCGGCCCGGCATTCACCCCGCCGCCGTGCGGGGTGCGCAGGACGATAGGCACCGAGACCTGGCCGCCGAACATGAACCGCGCCTTGGCGGCCTGGTTGACCAACGCGTCCATCACCAGGGTGGCGAAGTCCATGAACATGATCTCGAACACGGGCTTGAGGCCGCCCATCGCCGCGCCGACAGCCATGCCCGCCATGGCGGCCTCGGAAATCGGCGTATCGAGCACGCGCTCGGGGCCGAAACGATCGAGCAGGCCGCGCGTCACACCAAAGGAGCCGCCGGCAGACGCGATATCCTCTCCCATTACGATGACGCCGGGGTCGGCCTCAAGCGCGCGGGCCAGCGCGCGGTTGATCGCGGCGCCGAAGCGAAGCTCGGCCATCAGGCGGCCTTCCCGGTATAGACGTCGGCGAACGAGGCTTCGAAGCTGGCCGGCGGCGCGGCGCGCGCGGTGGCGACGGCAGCCTCGATTTCCTGCTCCACTCGCTCGGCCAATTGGGCAAGGCGCTGTGCGCCCACTCCGGCCTCTGCAAGCCTGCTGGCGGCGACATCGAGCGGATCGTCCTGCGCGGGCTCGTCCTGCGGACGATAGCGCTGGGCATCGCCTTCGAAGTGGCCGCGAATGCGCGCGGTAGTGCATTCGAGTACCCAGGGCCTGCCGCCAGCGCGCAGTTCGCCGACAATCCCGGCGGCGGCTTCGGCTACGGCGACCACGTCGTTGCCGTCGACCTTGCTATGGCCAATGCCATAGGCGGCGCTCCAGCCGGCCAGGTCGAAGGCGATCTGGCTGTTGGCTGGCGAAAATTCGCTCCAGCCATTGGCCTCGCAGACGAACAGGATGGGGAGGTTCCACAAGGCGGCAATGTTGGCGGATTCATGCAGCACGCCTTCGGCCAGCGCGCCATCGCCAAAGAAGGAGACCGCGACGCCGCCGGTCTTGCGCAATTTGTGCGCCAGCGCGCTGCCCAGCGCGATCGGCACCCCGGCGCCGACAATGCCATTGGCACCGAGCATGCCGACCGACATGTCGGCGACATGCATCGAGCCGCCGCGCCCCCGGCACACTCCGCCTTCGCGCGCCAGCAATTCCGCAAAAAATCCTTCCAGCGCCATGCCCTTGGCAATCGCATGGCCGTGGCCGCGGTGGGTCGAGGCGATCGTGTCAGCCTCGCCAAGCGCGCTCATCACTCCGGCCGAGATCGCCTCCTGCCCGATCGAAAGATGGATGAAGCCGGGCACTTCGCCATCGGCGAACAGGCGCGCCAGCCGTTCCTCGCAGCGCCGCACGCGCAACAGCATCTCGTAATGGCCGAGCATGACCTCTGGCGGCGGCGGGCTTGCTTTGGACCTGGCCATCTCTCTGCGGATTCCTATCGCTTGCGGTCTCGGCAATAGCATATTATGAATTATGAGTCATTACTCATTTTTTAGGAAGCCGGCATGGTCAGCATTGCCCGTTGCCTACGCCGCCAGGCGTTGCGGAACCCAGACCGGGTTGCACTTCACTTTGCCGGACAAGACACCAGCTACGCCGAACTGTGGCGGCGAATACAATCACTGGCAGGGCTGCTCGCAGCGCGGGGCGTAGGGCCGGGAGACCGAGTCGCCTTGCTGATGAAGAACAGCCAGGCCTTCATCGAATTGGCCTTTGCCATCAGTCATGCCGGTGCGGTTGCCGTGCCGATCAACTTCCGGCTCGCCCCCGACGAAATCGACTATATCCTGCGTGACAGCGGCTCGGCTCTGCTGTTCTGCGACGATGAGCTGGCGCGATGGGAGCCTGCCGCGCCGCAGGTCATCCGGCTCGATCAGGCCGCACAGGCCAATGCCACTCTCCTCGCCGGCGATGCGCCGGATACAGTTGCCATGGCCGATGTCGCGGATACCGACCTGATGCGCATCATGTACACCTCAGGCACCACCGACCGGCCCAAGGGGGTGATGCACAGCTATGGCAATTTCTATGCGAAGTCGGCCGACCAGATCGTCGAGCTTGGCCTGACCTGCGCCGACCGGCTGCTGGTCTGCGGCCCGCTCTACCATGTCGGCGCATTCGACCTGCCCGGGATCGCCGTGCTCTGGGCCGGCGGAATGCTGTGCATCCAGCGCGAATTCGATGCCCAGGACGCGCTCGACCTGATCGCCGGGCAGCGGCTGACCGGCGCCTGGCTGGCCCCGGTCATGACCAGCGGGCTGTTGACCGCCCAGGAAGCGGAGCCGCGCGACGTTTCCAGCCTGCGCTGGGTGATCGGCGGCGGAGAGCGCACACCCGAAGCCCGCATTCGCGCCTTCGCCCTGGCCTTCCCCGCCGCGCGTTATATCGACGCCTACGGCCTGACCGAGACTTGCGGCGGCGACACGATGATGGAGCCGGGGCGCGAGATCGAAAAGATCGGCTCGGTCGGCCGCGCTCTCAGCCTGGTCGATCTCGAGATCCGCGACGATGCCGGAAATCCGCTGACCTCGGGCGAGGAAGGCGAAGTCTGCATTCGCGGCGGCAAAGTGACCCGGGGATACTGGAACGCGCCCGAAAAGACTGCCGCCAGCTTTTTCGGCGAATGGCTGCGCACCGGCGACGTCGGCTATCTCGATGCCGAGGGCTTTCTCTTCATCACCGACCGCAAGAAGGACCTGATCATCTCGGGCGGCGAAAACATCGCCTCTTCCGAAGTCGAACGGGCGATCCAGGAATTGCCCGAGGTGGCAGAGGTAGCCGTCGTCGCGCAGGCTGATTCTCGCTGGGGCGAGCGGCCGGTCGCCCATGTCGTGCTGCGCCCCGGCTCGACGCTCGACGAAGCGGCGATCCGGGAACATTGCCGAAGCCGGCTGGCCAGCTTCAAGGTGCCGGACCGCGTTCATTTCCGGCCGGACATGCCGCGTAGCGCTTCGGGCAAGGTGCTCAAGCGCGAGCTGCGCGGCGATGCCAGCGAACCTTCGCGATGAACGCGCCTCCACGCCTCAGCCGGACCGAGCGCAACGCGGTTGTCCGGCGCCGCTTGTTCGAATCGGCCGCGCAGATCGTTGGAGAAATGGGCTACGCCGAGGCTTCGGTCGCCCGCATCACCGAGCGCGCCGGCGTCGCCCAGGGAACCTTCTACAACCACTTCGCCAGCCGGCAGGCGCTGCTGGACGAACTGCTCCCCGCAATCGGGCTGGAAATGGCGCATTTCATCCAGGACCGGACGGGAGAGCTCGGACCCGAACGCGAACGCGAGGCTGCCCGGTTTCGCGCCTTCTTCGACTACCTGCGTGAAAACCCCGGCTTCCTGCGTATTCTCAACGAAGCGGAATTCGCAGCTCCCGAGGCCTATCGCCAGCACATCGAGAACATGGCGGGCCCTTTCCGCCGCATGCTTACCCGCGCGCGCGACCGCGGCGAGGTGGGCCCATTCGATGACGGCGAACTGGAAGTGGTGGTCCACATGCTGATGGGCGCGCGCAGCTATCTCAGCCAGCGCTTCGCGAAGGGCGAGCCGCCCGAAGCGCTGTTCAGCGCCTATGCCAA
>JAYRPK010000365.1:0-3775 GCA_041911195.1 Novosphingobium sp.
AGCGGGCTGGACCTGCTGATCAATTCCGCCGGCGGCCAGTGTGCCAGTCTCGCTAGGGATCTCTCGCGCGGCGGCTGGAAGGCGGTGGTCGAGACCAATCTCGACGGCGCCTTCTTCCTCTCGCGCCAGCTCTATCCAGCGCTGGCCATGCGCAAGGGCGCGGTGGTGCATGTCGTCGCCAACCTGTGGCAGCGCGGCGCGGCGACCATGGCCCATTCGGCGGCGGCGCGGGCCGGCGTGGTCAACCTCACCCAGACGCTGGCCATCGAATGGGCGGGCCAGGGCATCCGGGTCAACGCGGTTTCGCCCGGCTACATCGACACGCCCGGGCTGCTGGCGGAGTACAAAGGTGACATGGAGCGCAAGGTGCCGCTGGGGCGCATCGGACTTGTGGAGGAAACCGTCGAAGCCATCCTGTTCATGGCGCGGGCAAGCTACATCACCGGCGAAGTGCTGACTGTCGATGGCGGGCTGCAACTGGTGTGAAATTCAAAGGCTGCAAGAAATCATAAGCTAGCTTAGTTTTTCCGGTTGCAAGACGGCGACATGCTTGCTTTGGGCAAGCCATGCTTCGGCTGGCGAAAACAGGTTTGACGGCAATGGCCATGGCCTGGGCGCTTGCGCCCGGAGCGGCGCATGCCCAGCGCACGGCGGAAAACGCGGTCACGGCCTCGGACGATGCCTTCGGCACCCAGGTCGGCCTCGAAAGCACCGGCATCTATACCGAGAACGACACGCGCGGCTTTTCGCCGCTTAAGGCAGGCAATTATCGCTTCGACGGCATCTATTTCGATCCCGTGGCGACCGTCACGCCACGCCTGAAAACCAGCTCGGCGATCCGCGTCGGCTTTGCCGCGATCGATTCTCCCTTCGCCGCGCCGACCGGCATCGTCGATACCCGGATGAAGACGTCGAGCGGCCATTGGCTGGCCAGTCCGGCCTTTTCTTTCGCGCAGCACGGCG
Source organism: Novosphingobium sp. (assembly GCA_041911195.1). Classification (GTDB taxonomy): domain Bacteria; phylum Pseudomonadota; class Alphaproteobacteria; order Sphingomonadales; family Sphingomonadaceae; genus Novosphingobium. Next base: position 964 of record JAYRPK010000365.1, read on the forward strand.
GCTGGATTGTCGAGTTCGATTCCGAACTGCCGTTGGCGGGCAACCGGTTCAGCCTGCTGGCGGGCTATGCCGGCGCGCGCAATGAATTTGCCGACGGCGCACAACAGATCGCGCATGGCGCCACGTTCAAGGCAGTGCTGCGGCTGGGCGCGGTGGAAGTGAGCCCCTTCGCGGCCTTGGGGCGCGGGCACTCGGTCACGCCGCGTCCGCTCACCGTGATCAATGGCGACCAGATCCCGGACGTGCCGCAAAAGCGCCGGTACCTTGGCCAGACCTGGGCCAGGGGCAGCGGACACAACGACAATATGGGCGTCACGCTCAAGGCGGCGCTGGCCAAGGGTCTGTCGCTGCGGTCCGGCCTGTTCCTGTCGCGCTCGATCCGCATCAGGAACTACACCGAGCTGTTTTCGGTGGGCCAGGCCGGCGCCAAGGCGCATCACAGCTTCATTGCCGATCCGCACCAGGACATTCATTCGTGGAGCGGCGAGGCGATGCTGGCCTGGCGGTTCAGTTCCGGCGAATGGCAGCACCGCCTTTTTGCCGGCTACCGCTTTCGCGACCGCTCCACCCAGTCGGGCGGTTCGGCGTTCCGTGATTTCGGCGAAGTCACCTATGGCGAGCGCGATCCCGAGCAGGAGCAGGCCTTCACCTTTGGAGAAGTCAACCAGGGGCGAGTCAAGCAGTCGGCGGCGATGCTGGGCTATGCCGGGACCTACAAGGGTGGGTTTCATCTCAACCTCGGCCTGCAGAAGGCCAATTACCGCGCGACTTTCCAGGATGCGGCGACGGGTGTGACCACGCTCTCTCGCTCGCAACCTTGGCTGTACAATGCCAGCCTTGCCTATGATCTGTCGAAGCAGTTCTCGCTGTTCGCCGGCACGTCGCGCGGGCTGGAAGACAGCGGTGCTGCGCCCGAAAACGCGCGCAACCGCAATGAACAGCTCCCAGCTTCGCTTTCGACCCAATACGAAGCCGGTATGCGCTGGAACTTCGGCAAGAGCCATCTGGTGGTCAGCGCCTTCCAGATCACCAAACCCTATTTCGGCTTCGACCGCTCGGTGCCGGGCTCGCTCAAGCCCTTTGTCGAACTGGGCCGGGTCCGCCATCGCGGCGTCGAGCTGTCGCTGGCCGGCCATTTCGGTGACAGGCTGCACTTGCTGGCCGGGGCGGTGCTGATGCAGCCAAGGGTAATCGACCCGCCGATCGACGTCGCGCTGGTCGGCACGCGCCCGGCGGGCACGCCATCGCTGTTCGCGCGGCTGGACCTCAATTACCGCACCGACATTTTCGGCGGCCTGACGCCGGTGGTTGCGCTGACCTATGCCGGCAAGCGCGCCGTCGGTCCGCCGCCGCCAGCCAGCCGCGACCAGTTGATGCTGCCGCCGCATGTCACGCTGGATCTGGGCCTGCGCCAGCGCTTCCAGGCCGGCAAGCTGCCGATGAGCCTTCGCTTCATGCTGAGCAATGTGTTCGACGAGGCCGCCTGGAAGGTGATTGCCGCCAACACCCTGATGACCGACGACCGGCGGCGCATCACGCTGACTATTTCCGCCGATTTCTAAGCTAGCTTACTATTTTCCCTTGCACTCGCGCGGCCCGCTTGCTTTGGGCAAGAGGCAATGAGGGCAAGACGTTTCCCGTTACCGGCCCGCGCCCTTGGCGCGATGGCTGCCATGATGGCTTGCCCCGGCGCGGCACTGGCCCAGCATGCCACGGCCAATGCCGTCAACGAATCCGACGATGCCTTCGGCACCAATATCGGTTTCGAATCGACCGGCATCTATACCGAATTCGACACCCGCGGCTTCAGCCCGACCAAGGCCGGCAATGTCCGCATCGACGGCATCTATTTCGATCCGGTGGCGATCACCGCCGGGCGGCTGCGCGATCGCACGGCGATCCGAGTGGGCTTTGCCGCAGAAGACTATCCCTTTCATGCACCGACCGGCATCGTCGACCACAAGTTCCGCCCGATGCCGAGCGAACTGGGCGCCAGCCTGGCCTGGCACCAGCAGGCCTATGGTGCATGGATTTCGGAATTCGATTTCCGGGTTCCACTGGCAAGGGAGCACCTCGGGCTTACCGGCGGCGCGGCCTTTTCCAACCAGAACCAGGCCGATGGATCGGGCAACCATGGCTATGGCTTCACCTTGCGTCCGATATTCCGGTTCGGTGGCGTCGAAATTGCGCCCTTCGCTTCGGCCGGGGGTTTCCACAAGGTGCGCGCGCGCGCGCTCTTGGTCACGGCACCGGGCAACAGCCTGCCGGCCTTGCCCAAGCCCGGCCGCTATTTCGGTCAGGACTGGGCCTTGGCAGAGCAGCGGACGGCCAACTACGGCATCACCGCCAAGGCGGCGCTGGGCGGCGGCGTCTCGCTGCGGGCGGGCCTGTTCTATTCGGTGGCCAACCGGCTCAGCAACTATGCCGAAATCTATGCGCAGGTGCCGCAATCGGGGCTGGTCAGCCACCGCCTGATCGCCGACCCGCGCCAGGACGTGCATTCGACCAGTGGCGAGGCGCAACTTGCCTGGCGATTTGATAGCGGGCCTTGGCAGCACCGTCTGATTGCCGGCTTCCGCTATCGCAACCGCTATACCGAAACCGGCGGTTCGGCGTTGCTCACGTCCAGCCGGCAGATCGTCTATGGCGAGGCCGATCCCCTTGCCCAACCGACCTTTTCATACGGCCCGGTCAATGCGGGGCGGGTGACGCAGAGTTCGGTGATGTTGGGCTATACAGGCAAGCTCGCCGGCCTCGGCCTGATCAACCTGGGCTTGCAGAAGAGCCGGTATCGCGGCACGTCGCGCGACGG
>JAYRPK010000366.1:0-14098 GCA_041911195.1 Novosphingobium sp.
CGGCATTGCCCCAGGGGGCCCGGATCGGCACCAGTTCGCCCCGCCGCGCGGCGCAGATGCTCAACCTGCGGCCCGATTGCCGCGTGGTGCCGTTTCGCGGCAATGTCGCAACGCGGCTCGGCAAGTTGCAGGCCGGCGAAGCCGATGCCACGCTGCTGGCAGCGGCCGGGCTCAACCGGCTCGGCCAGACCGGCATCGGCGCTCCGCTGGACACCAAGAGCTGGCTTCCCGCCATCGGCCAGGGCGCCATCGCCATCGAGTGCCGCGCCGACGACGCCGCGACGCGGCAATTGCTAGCAGCCATCGACCATCCCGCCAGCCGGGCCGCGGTCACGACGGAACGGGCGCTGCTCGCCGTGCTGGGCGGCACCTGCCACAGCCCAGTGGCGGCGCTGGCCGAACAGAGCGGTGACCAGTTGGTCCTGCGGGCCGCCTTGCTGAGCGCCGGTGGCGAAGAGTGCGTCGATGACCGCATCGTTCTGTCTGCCGGCGATTCGGAGCGGCTCTACCTGTTTGCCGCCAACCTGCTCGCCCGCGCATCGGGTGACATCGCCGCGCAATTCACCGGTCCGCACCCCTTGTGAAAAGCCTCATCGCCATCCGGCCCGAACCCGGCTGCGCGGCGACCGTCTCGGCCGCCAGGGCGCTTGGCCTCGATGCCCATGGCTTTCCCCTGTTCGAAGTCCGTCCGCTGGCCTGGGAGGCGCCCGAAGCCGCCCGCTTCGACGCCGTGCTTGCCGGCAGCGGCAATGTGTTCCGCCATGGCGGCCCGGCGCTGGCGGCCTTGCGCACCCTTCCGGTCTATGCCGTCGGCGAGACCACTGCCGGGCAGGCGCGAGCCGCCGGTTTCGGCCAGGTCATCGCCGGGGAAGGCGGCCTGCAGGCATCGCTAGACCGGCTGGAGCCGGGGCATCGCCGCCTGCTGCGGCTCGCGGGGCGCGAACGCGTCGCCCTGGCGGCGCCTGCCGGTGTCACCATCGAGGAACGCGTGCTCTATGAAAGCGCGCCGATCGCCATGCCCGACGGCCTTGTCGCGCTGCTTGGCGCCCCCTGCGTAATCTTGCTCCATTCCGGCGAGGCCGCTCGCCATTTCGCCGCGCAATGCGACGCCAGGCACATCGATCGCGCAGCAATCGCCCTCGCCGCTCTGGCCCCGCGCATCGCCGAGGCGGCAGGTGGCGGCTGGGCGGACATGCAATGGGCCGACAGGCCGCAGGACAAGGCCCTGCTGGCCTTGGCCTCGCGAATGTGCCAAACGGCGGCCGGCTGAAAAGGATCGAACCAGGCAGCAATGCAGGACCAGACAGATACACGCCCGCTCCCCGCAGCCCCGCGCCGCCGCACGGGCCGGAGAATCCTGACCGGCTTCGTCCTCTTGATGCTGATCGGCCTGGGCGCGCTATCGTGGCTGGTGTGGAGCGGCAGGATGCAAGTGCCCTTCCTCTCCGCGAGCAGGCAGCCCGGATTGGCGCTGCATGCGCCTGCCCCTGCCCCGGCCGGCACCCAGCCCGCACCGGCTCCTTCGCAAGCGGCAGCACTCCCGCAAGTGCAAGCCAGCTCCTCCCCTGCCGTACCCCTCGGCACGGTCGAGGCGAGGCTGGCGCTGCTCGAAGAACGGCTTTCGCGGCTCGACCTGCAGGCCACGGCAGCTTCCGGCAATGCCGCGCGCGCCGAGGGCTTGCTGATTGCCTTCGCCGCGCGGCGGATGATCGACCGCGGCACGCAACTGGGCTACCTGGAAGACCAGCTCAAGCTGCGCTTTGCCGATGCCCAGCCCAATGCGGTGCGGACCATCGTCGAAGCCGGCCATGCGCCGGTTACGCTCGACGGCCTGCTCGCGCAGCTCGATGGCCTAGCCCCCAAGCTCGACGCCGCCACGCCGACCGACGACACCTGGACGCGCATCAAGCGCGAAATGGCCGAACTCTTCGTCATCCGCCACGAAACAAATCCCCCGGTCAGCGCCGCGGATCGCATCCAGAGCGCCAAGCTGATGCTGGCGGCCGGTCGGGCAGGCGATGCGGTCAACGAGATCCAGAGGCTTCCCGGCTCCGCCAATGCGGGCGAATGGATCGCACAGGTTCGCCGCTACGATCAGGTCCAGCGCGCACTCGACCTGATCGAGACCACCGCCATGCTCGATCCACGCAACCTGCAGGATAGCCAGGGCCGGCGCGTCGAGCAGGCGAGTCCGCTGGCGGGGCCGACAGCGTCGCCGTCACCGACGCCATCGCCGTCGCAAAAACCCTAACTCTAGGCGCGGAGCAGTTCGGGCAGTTTTCCGGACATCCCGCGCGCTTCGTCCATGAAGAAGCGCTTTAGCGCGGGCAGCCGCTGCACTGCGCCCATGCCAAGGCGGCGGATGGCCGAAGGCAAGCGGCCGGGCAAACCGAACAGCCGCGTCAGCCCGTCGGTCGCGGCCATGACCATCACGCTGTCGAGACTGCGCCAGCGTTGATATCGGGCCAGCAATTGCGCGTCGCCCGGCTCCAGTCCCAGCCGCATGCCGTCGGCCAGCACTTCGACCAGCGCCCCAACGTCGCGCAGCCCCAGGTTGAGCCCCTGCCCGGCGATGGGATGCATGCCGTGCGCGGCATCGCCGACCAGCGCCAGCCGGTCATCGATAATCTTGCCGGAATGGTGGAAGTTCAGCGGGTAAGACATTATCGGAGCAGTAATTTCAATCTCGCCAAATATGCCCTGCATGCGTTTTTCGACTTCGGCCAGGAAAGCGCGTGGGCTGAGCGCGGAAACGCCCGCCGCATCCTTTTCCGAAACCGTCCAGACCAGCGCGCTGCGGTGATGGCCGGAAGCATCGTCGAACAGCGGCAACAAGGCGAAAGGCCCCGCCGGATAGAAGATTTCCCAGGCCGTGCCTTCGTGGGGCTTCTCGTGATGCAGCGCCGTGACGAAGGCGCGGTGGCGGTATTCCCAGCGCGCAAGGGCAAAGCCCGCCTCGTCGCGCGTCGGCGACTGGCGGCCTTCGGCGGCGACCAGCAGGCTGGCGGCAAGCACCTCGCCATTGTCGAGCGTCACGCTCACGCCATGCGGCCCGCGCTCACGCTGCACGGCTTCGCGCCCGGTATGCCAGGCAATCGCCGCTTCGCCGCGCGCCGCCTCGAACAGGGCCAGCCGGATATCGCGGTTGGCGAACATGCGGCCGAGCGAGCCTTCCTCCGGCTTGGGGCGAAAGTCGATCCGCCCGGGCTTCATGCCGTCAGTGACGGCGATCGCCTCGATCGGGCAGCCGAGCGGCTCGAGCTGCCGGGAAATCCCGATGTTGCGGAACAGATTCCAGCTCGCCGTCGAAATCGCCGAGGCCCGGCCATCGGCCTGTTCCGAGGTCAGGTCGGCCGGATCGGCCTTGTCGACGACATGGCTGGTGATGCCCTTGCGCGCGGCGGCAAGCGCCAGGGTCATGCCCACCAAGCCGCCGCCGAGGATGATAAGATCGCGCCGTTCGCTCATGGCCGGGCACCGCAAGTATCGCCTGGCCCGCCGTCGATATCGAGGCAGCGGCCATCGAACTCGCCCTGCGAAACCGCAAGCCCCAGCACCGCCGCCAGGGTCGGCGCGATGTCGACGGTTTCCACCGGAGCGGGCTGTTCCATGCCGGCAAGTCCCTTGCGCCGGAACAGGATGGGGACGCGGCGGTCATGATTCCAGACGCTGCCGTGAGTGGCGACATAGCCCGTGGCAGGGCCCGGGATCGGCATCACGCCTTGCCTGAGCATGACCGTGAGATCGCCGGAACGGGCGGGATGGAACGAGGCCCGGGCGCGTTGGCGCAGGCTCCATTCGTCGGGCGGGCCGCTCGGCTGGGGGATCTGCGCCAGTTCGGTGGCGGTCAGCACTTCGGCCACCTGAGGATGCGCCTTCAGAATCGCCACCAGCTCACTGATAACACGCGCCTTGTTTTCCGCCGAAAGCACATTGCTGATGTGAATATCGCCGGCCGCGCCTTCGGCCAGAAGCATTTGCCCCGAGCCGGCAGTGATGCCCGTGCGCTGCGTGACAGCCTTCGCCAACGAAGCGGGAAGCAGCGCCGGATCGACTCGTTCCGCCTTGGCCAGGGCCTGCTGGCGCAGACGCTCGGGAAGGTCGGACCCGCCGTGGTCGGCAGAGAGCACTGCTACATAGTCGACGCCGCTCGCATCCAGGTGCGTCAGCAGCCGGCCAAGCGTGCGGTCGAGCTCGGCCATCTGGATGCACATTTCCATGCCCTCGGTGCCATAGGCATGGCCGACATAGTCCGATGCCGAGAAGCTGACCGACAGGACGTCCGGCGTGGCGCCCTTGCCGAGGCTCATGGTGTCGAACAGGCGAATTGCGAGGTCGGCGGTCGCCGAATCCAGCCGCGGAGACAGGCGGAACGAATCGGGCTTGCCTGCAAGCAGAGGAAACCGGCCTCGCCCAACGTTGAACTCGCCCAGGGCAATTTCGCGATCGCGCGCGGCGCACCAGGTCGGCGGCCTGAATTCGCGCGCGCCCTTGGCGATCGAGACGGCGATCGTGCTGTTCTGCGCCCTCACCAGGGGGGCAAGTTCCCTGCCGGCGAGCGTCGTGAAGCCGTTCCCCTTCCACCAGTAGGCGGCATCGATACTGTGACCGCCCATCATCATCACTGCCCGGTCCTTGCCCGAAACCGCGACATTGCGGCTGGCGGGATTGGCGGCCTTGAGCCGGTCTCCCAGCGTCGGCACCAGGAGGTGGACCGCGGAAACCACCGGTTCTCTTGAAGTGCTCGCCGGATTGCTCTCGTCCTCGGCGCAATAGACCCGCTTGTCGGCGCGCTGGAGCGCGGGATCGAACCAGTTGTTGGCGACGATGCCGGAGCGCGCCGGCCGCGCGCCGGTCAGGAGGGTCGAATGGCCGGGGCAGGTTTCGGTCGCGGCGTGCGACTGGAAGCCGGAGGGAAACACCGCGCCTTCCTGCAGCCGGGCTAGCCCACCGTTGAAATAACGGCGATATTGCGCAAAGAGGTCGGCCGAAAACTGGTCCACCGAAATCGCCACGACCAGGGTCGGCGGCTTGGGCGGCTGCGGTGCCACTTCCTCGGCATGGGCAGGCGCGGCAGCGGCGAACAGGGCTGTGGCGGCGAGGGAAAGAGCAAGAGGGCGCATGCTGCTTCCTTGAATTAATGTAGCATTGGCGTCAAAGCCCTTTGCCCCGCCCGGACGCATTCCCGCCCGCGCGAAACGACCGGAGCCCAAGGGCAGATGCATCGCTATCGCTGGCTGGTTGCAATGATATGGCAGTGCCTGGCGCTGCTGCTTGCCATGCCCGCGCAGGCCGCGCCCAACCGCATTGCCGCGCAGCTCGTGGTTGAGGCGCCCGCCGCACCGGGGGGCTTGCTTACTGTCGCGATCCTGATGCGGCCCGATCCGGGCTGGCATGGCTACTGGCTCAATCCGGGCGATGCCGGCCAGGGCATGACGCTGAGCTGGATCGGCCCCTATGGCACGGTGCCCGGCCCGCCGCGCTATCCGGTGCCGCAGACCCTGCTGATCTCCGGCCTGATGAACCACGTCTACGAGCGCGAATATGCCGTGCTCAACGACATCAAGCTGTCGATTGATGCAAAGCCGGGCGACGTGGTGCCGCTGCAACTGACCGCCGACTGGCTGGCCTGCAGCGATACGCTCTGCGTGCCAGAACATGCCGTACTCAAGACCGAGGCGCGGGTGGCCCGGCCCGGCGAAACCATCCGGCCCGACCCCCGCTTCGACCAGTGGCGCAGGGCCCTGCCCGCTCCGCTCGGCGCGCCGGGGCGGCTGGCGGTGACGCCCGCCGCCTTGCGCCTGGCCATCCCCCTGCCGGCCAGCGTCAAGCTGAACGATCCGCACTTCTTCGTCGCGCAGGACAAGCTGGTCGACTTCGCCGGGCAGCAGAAATTCAGCCGCTCGGGCGACCTGCTGATCGTCGAATTGCCGCGAGCGAAGTTCAACCCCGCCAATCCCGATTTTCTCGCCGGCGTGCTGCGGCTGACTCGCCAGGGCGATGACGGGCTGCGAGTCGAGGCCGAGCTCGGGCAGGTGCCGCCCGCCGGAAAGCCGCTCTCATCGGGTGAAGGCAGCGCACTGTCGCTGCCCTGGCTGCTCCTGGCCGCGCTGGCCGGCGGGCTGCTGCTCAACATCATGCCCTGCGTCTTCCCGATCCTCAGCCTCAAGGCGCTGAGCCTTGCCCGCGCCGGCGAGAGCGAGGCGCAGGCGCGGGCCGAGGGGCTGGCCTATAGTGCCGGGGTCATGCTGGCCTGCCTGGGGCTCGGCGCGCTGATGCTGGTGCTGCGCGCCGCGGGCGAGGAAGTGGGCTGGGCCTTCCAGTTGCAGGAACCCTGGGTGGTCGTGCTGCTGACCATGCTGGCCGTCGCGATCACTGCCAACCTTGCCGGCCTATTCGAGCTTTCGCTGCCCGGCCTGTCGCGGGCGGGATCGCCGCAGGGCGCCTTTGCCACCGGATTGCTGGCGGCCTTCGTCGCCACCCCTTGCACCGGGCCGTTCATGGCCGCCGCCATGGGCGCGGCACTGCTGCTGCCGGTGGCGGAGGCGATGCTGCTGTTCGCCGCGCTGGGCCTGGGCCTTGCCCTGCCCTTCCTCGCCATTGCCTTCGTGCCGGCCCTGCGCCGCATGCTGCCGCGCCCGGGCGCCTGGATGGCCCGGTTCCGGCTGGTCATGGCCATACCGATGGGGCTGACCGCGCTTGCCTTGCTGTGGCTGTGCTGGCGGCTGGGCGGACAGCTTTTCGCTCTGGCCGCGCTGGGCGTTGCCGTCGTCCTGTTGGCCGTGCTGTTGCTTGCCGGAAAGCGGCAGCGGCACGGTAAGTCGGCGACCATGCCCGCCCTTGTCGGCATGGCCCTCGTGCTGGCCGCCGCCGTCGCGGTGCCGCAGCTGCAATCCGCACCCGAAAGCCGCATCGAATCGATCCTGCTCACCCGCCCCTTCAGCGAGGCCGAGCTGGCCGCCGCGCGGGCATCGGGCAAGCCGGTCTTCGCCTATTTCACCGCCGACTGGTGTGTCACCTGCAAGGTCAACGAGCGAGTCGCCATCGAGCGCGAGGACGTGCGCCAGGCCTTCGCCCGCAAGGGAGTTGTCGTGCTGCGCGGCGACTGGACGCGGCGCGATCCGGCAATCACGCGATTCCTGCTGGCCCAGGATGCCGCCGGAGTGCCGCTTTACCTGTGGTATCCGGCCGGAGGCAGCGCCCCGCGCAAGCTCGACCAGATCCTCGCGCCCGGCACGCTGACCGATCTCGCGAGCGAGTAACTTTTTTCGACAATTCTGTTGAATTTGATTGGGATCAAAGAAGCGGACAGCCCTTCGTTTATCAAGGGCTCATCTCCCCAACTTGAGCGGCCAAGAGCCAGTCTTGGCCGCTCTTCTTTTTTCGGGAAACCCTTCCCTCAGAGAATATCGGCGACGCCTTCCAGCGCTTGCCGCAGCTTGTCCAACGCCTGCGCCTTGAGCTGGTGCACGCGCGGAATACTGACCGAGAGAACCTGGGCGATTTCCGACAGGTTCAGCTCCTCGACGAAATAGAGCTGGACGATCAGCTGAAGCCGCTCGGGCAATTGCCGCACCGCTTCCGCCACGCTTTCGCGCAATTCCTCGTCGGCGAGGATGGAGAGGCTGTCGGGCCGTTCGTCGGCGAAGGCCATGTCGTGGTCGGAATAGGCCTCGTCGATGGGCTCGAAGCGCATCGGTTCGCTGGAGCTCCGCAGCGCAGCGAGGTCCACAGAGGAAATGCCCATGACCTCGGCCACTTCGCCGTCGCCGGGCTCGCGCCCCAGCCTGCCGCGCAGCTCGGCCTCGGCCTGCTGCACCTGCCGCCGCCGCTCCGCCGCGCCGCGCGAGACCGGCAGCGAGCGGCGGATGAGGTCGACCATCGCCCCCCTCACCCGGATCTTGGCATAGGCGGCGAAGCCGTCCTCGGTCGGGCCGGAATGGCGCTGGGCGCATTCGGTCAGCGCGACCAGCCCGGCCTGGACGAGGTCTTCCAGCTCGATGCCCGGCCGGCCGGAGCCGTGGACGTGCCAGGCAAGCCGACGAACCATCGGCAGGAAGCGGCGCACCCGGTCGGAGACGTCGGCTTTATAGGCGCTGGCGGCGGCGAATTTGGCGTGGTCGTGGATCATGCTGCTACTCTTTCAAGAGAATTCGGGCTCTCGATGGCCTCGGGCTGCGGCAGCCCCGGAGGTTGCGGATGCGCGCCGCCGATCACGTCGATCACTTCGATCGGCTGGGCGGGCGGCAGTTCGGAAATCGACAGGACCAGGCACGAAGGCACACGCAACCGCAGCAAGGCGGCCAGGGCCCGCCTGGCGCGTGGCTGGACGACCAGCGCCAGCGGCTGCGCGCCGGGGCCGCGCTCGGCGACCAGGGCGGCAATCCGCTCGCCAATGCCCTTGGCAAGGTCCGGCTCGATCACCGGCTGGCCGGTGGCGGGGTCCTGCATGCCCTGAACGATGGTCTGCTCCAGCCCGGCATCGAGGGTGATCACCGGCAGCCGCTCGTTGGGCGCGCAGATGCGCCCGACGATGGCCCCGCCCAGGTCGGCGCGGACCAGTTCCACCAGCCGGTCGTGATCGGCGGTCTGCTGCACCGCCTGGCTGAGGCTGGAGAGGATCGGCAGCAGGTGGCCGATGGGGATGCCGTCCTCCAGCAGGGCGCGCAGCAGCCGGGTGACCGCGGCGAGCGGCAGCGGCTGGGGATAGACCGTCTCGACCAGGCCGGCCGAATGCTCCTTGGCCGCGTCGAGCAGGCCTCGCACTTCGTCGGGGCCGAGCAGTATCTGCGGCCGTTCGGCCAGCAGCTGGTTGAGGTGGGTGGCGATCACCGTGCCGGGATCGACCGTCAGGAAGCCCTCGGCGATGGCCTGGTGGCGGTTGGCGGGGTCGATCCACAGCGCCGGGCAGCCGAAGCTGGGGTCGCGGGTTTCCTCGCCCGCCAGCAAGGGGCTGCGCCGCGCCTCGCCGGTATCGATCGCGAGCACGCAGTCAGAGCGGATGCTTGCGCCGCCGAGCGGAACTCCGCCCAGCATGACGCGATAGTCCGAAGGCGGCATGTCGAGCGCATCGCGCACGCGGAACTGGGGCACAACGAAGCCGAACAACTGGCTGAGCTGCTTGCGCACCCCGGTGATGCGCGCGACCAGCGGCGCACCGCGCTTCTCGTCGACCAGGTGGACCAGGCCATAGCCCAGCTCGATGGTGACCAGGGTATGGTCGGAAACGTCCTCCACCGTAATCCTGCCGGGATCGGGGCGCTCGGCCACTTCGGCCACCGGTTCGGGCTTCTGCTGGCGGTTGCGCAGGCTGCGCCAGAGCCACCAGGCCATGGCCGAGGCCGGCAGGAACACCGTCTGCGGCATGGCCGGAATCAGGCCGATGGCGCCGAGGATGAAAGCCACCGGCAGCCAGATGCGCGGATCGGCGAACTGGCCGCCGATCTGCCCGGCAAGACCTTTCGCGGCGCCGCTGCGCTCATCGGAAACGCGCGTCACCACGACGGCGGCGGCGATCGACAGCAGCAGCGAGGGCACCTGCGCCACCAGCGCGTCGCCCACTGCCAGGGTGATATAGAGCTGCGCCGCCTCGCTCGCGGCAAGGCCGTGGCTCAGCATGCCGAGGCAGAAGCCGGCCACGATATTGACGCCCAGGATCAGCAGGGCGGCAATCGCATCGCCCTTCACGAACTTGGACGAGCCGTCCATCGCGCCATGGAAATCGGCCTCTGTCGCCACTTCGCGGCGGCGGGCCTTGGCTTCGTCGGCGGTGAGCAGCCCGGCGGCAAGGTCGGCGTCGATCGCCATCTGCTTGCCGGGCAAGGCATCGAGGGTGAAGCGGGCCGAGACTTCCGAGACTCGGCCCGCACCCTTGGTCACCACCACCAGGTTGATGATGACAAGGATCATGAAGACGAAAAGGCCGACGGCGAAATTGCCGCCGACGAGGAATTCGCCGAAGGCCTCGATCACCCGGCCGGCGGCGGCATGGCCTTCGTGGCCGTGGACCAGCACCACCCGGGTCGAGGCGACGTTGAGCGCGAGCCTCAGCAGGGTGGCGAACAGCAGGACCGAGGGGAACGATGAGAAATCGAGCGGCTTTTCCGCATTGGCCGCCGCCATCAGGATCGCCACCGACAGCGCGATGTTGAGCACGAAGGAGACGTCTAGCAGCGCGGCCGGAACCGGCACGATCATCAACACGATCAGCGTCAGGATCCCCGCGGGAAGAGCGAGGCCCGCGGCGCTGGGCAGGCGGCGCATCAGTCCGTTCACAGGCCGAGCCCTTTCAGCCGGTCATAGGCCTGGCGGACATAGGCGGGCGCGCTGGCGGTGCGATCGGACAGGCCGAAGGCATGGTCCAGGGTTTCCGCCATCGACGGGCGCGTCGGGCCGGACTGGGCAAGGCCCGACCCCGGCTCCGGCGAGGGCAGCGAAGCGCCGGCCTTCCACCGGGCATATTCCTGCAGGGCCATGCCCCAGGGCTCGGAACTTGCTCCCGAAGTTTCGGTTTCCGCGGCAAAGGCAGGTTCGGGCGTGGTCTGGTTCATCGCCGTGGCGACCTTGCCGCGCAGCACGTCCATCACCGCGCCGACCGAGCGGGCGCCGCCCGCGCCATAGAAGATCGGCCGGTTGGCGGCGGCAGCGGCGGGAAACAGCGAGGCCGCGCTCTGCCCGGGATCGTCGCGCAGCGCATTGAGGAACTGGCTGGCCCCGGCCTGGCCGAGGAAATGCGCCAGATAGAGTTCGGAAGCATCCGGATCGCGCCCCAGCACCGGGCGCAGGGCATCGCGGTTGTCGCTGGCCAGCTCGGCCGCCATCAGGGCTGATGCTTGCGGATCGAAGCGTAGCGCCATGATCTGCGAACGCATGGAGGGATCGGCCACGCGCCCGCGTTCTATGGCCTGGGCCGCCCAACCCAGCCCGTTTTCCGCGCCATGCTGTTCCAGCATGTTGAGCCAGGTACCGCCGAGGAACTGGTAGAGGCCGGCAGCGCTGGAGGTGCGCGCCCGCGCCGTGGGATCGAGCCCGGATTCGAGCCGGGCCTGTGCCAGCAGGTAATCGAAATCGACGCCGGTCCTTTCGGCGGCGCGTGCGATCGCGGAGCGGACGGGGCTGCCCGCAATGGCCTGTACTTCGCTCAAGTCCGGCTCCCGGTTCAAAATTCACCGGAAGCGGTTCAGCAAGCCTCGTGCCAAATCAGCGATGGGCCGCCGCATAGGCATAGGCCGGGCGGTTGCGGTAGAGCGCCGGAGCGCCGGTCAGGGCATCGAGCCGGGCCGAGACATTGGCGGCGATGAGGTTGCGCAACTGGCGGTTTACCTCGTTCAAACGCCGCGCCGCATCGAGCATGCCGCGGCATTCCTCGTCGATCTCGTCAGGGACGGTGGCGTCCAGCCTGCCGCACAACGCCGTCTTGTCGTAGGCCGCGCCGGAAATCGCATCGATGTCGAGACCGGCAAGCGCCTGCCGTTCCGATTGCAGCACGGCAAGCATTTGCACGAGACTGTCACGCAATGCGCTCATTTCGGGGCCCTCAGCAGCAAGCCGGCGGCGATCATCGCGTCGGCGACCCTGGCCGGAACGACCGGGTAGGTGTTGGTTTCGACGGCCTTGCGGATGATCTCGACCCGCTCGGCATCGATCGGCGCATCGCCCGCGTCCAGAGCCTCGCTCTGGACCATGGCCGCTTCCGGCTTGGGGGTACGTTCAGCCTTGGCGCTGCCGCCCGCGGCTGCGCGGACGGTACTGGCATCGATCGCGCTTATCGGGCGCGCGGGACCCAATTCGATCGGAGGCATGGTGCCGCTCCTTGATTTCTACTGAAGGGGAGAACGGCAAACGGGCGGCAGGATTAAGGGGTGATACGGCGAAATTTTGCCGGATGGTTAACGCCGCGTCAGTGAAGCCCGATCGTGACCAGGCCGGGCCGAACCACCCGCGCGCGCAAGATCTGCGCCTTCGGGTCCATGCCACGCACGCGGATCCAGGCACCGGTGGAACCCGATTCCATCGCCTCTCCAGGTTGGGAGACGGTGAAGTCCTCGCCTTCCACCGAAATGGTCACAGCATCGCCGCGATTGACCGCAGGCATGCCAGCAGAACCGCCGGAGCCGCCGCCGCGAATCGGCACAAACAGCCGCCAGCCGCCGAAGTCCGGGCATTCGACGACGACGGAATCGCGCCGCCCCTCGCGCCAGCTCAGCGCTGCGGGGGAATTGCACGGTTTCAGCCGCAGCCGCCGGTCCAGCGGCACCATGGCGCCGCCTTCGGCACCGATGGGCACGCCGGTGAATTCGGCAATGCGCCGGTCGAGCGCGTCGAGATCGGCAAACATGGCCCCGGCGGCGATGGATAGAATGAAGCTCATGGCACAGTCTCCTGGTTGCCTGGCTGCCGAGGCAAGCTTTGTGCCAGAGCGGCATCGAAAGTGAGCGACGCCGTCGCCTCGTCCTCGCCCGGCTCGATGACAATGCGCACATTGCCGCCCGCCGTGCCGGCCTGGCGCAGCATGTCCGCCGCCCTGGCCAGGGCATCGGCCTGACCGCCATGGCGATAGGGCACCAGGATAGAGAGCCGCTGACGCGAATCCGGGGCCTGGCTCGCCAGCCATTGATCGAGCGTCGGCGAGCCCGCCGAGGCGCGATAGAGCGCGATCGGCGATGCGGCAGGGGCCGGCGCATCGGGCATGGCCGCATCCTCTTCACGGCTGCGCGAAAGGGTTGCGGCGGTGATCATGAACAGGATGATCGCAAGGTCGGCAAACAGCGTCTGCCAGCTCGCGCCGATGCGGATGTTCATGCGGCTTCTTCCATGCGCGCGCGCGAGCTGCGCGAGGCATCGGGCCGCAGGTGGGCCTCCAGCCAGTCGACCACCTTCTGCCTTTCGCTCTCCTCCGCATCGGCCTTGCGCTCAAGCGCCTTGGCCAGCGGGGCGAACAGCAGGTTTGCCAGCAGGAGGCCGAACAGCGTGGCCTGCACCGCCATGGAAATCGCGCCGGCATAGGCGCCCTTGGCCAGCCCATCATCCGGCAGTTGTCCAAGCGAGATCAGGGTGGCGGCAAGGCCGAAAACCGGAGCCAGCTCCGCCGCCTGGGCCAGGGTCGAGATCGAGCGGTTGCTTTCGGCCACGCGGATCGCCTTGTGCTTGTCGTGAGCGCTGACCAGCGCGGTGACCGAGCGCTTGCCGATCAGGGCATCGGCGCCTTCATCGAACTCGCGGTCGCCGGTGTGGTGAGGATGGGCCCGCAGCATGCCGTCCTGCTGGATCTCGCGCACTTGCGCGGCCATTTCCGACTGCACCTTTTCGGCATCGAAATTCTTCTGCCCGATGTTCAGCACGGCCGAGACGGCGGCGGCGCAATTGCGCGGGCCGCAGCGCAGGAAAGTGCCAAGCAGGGTCCCGCCGATCACGATGGAGGCGGAAAACAGGGTCGGCGAAACGGCTGGATCCATGACAACAAGTCCTTTCGGACCCGGAGAACGGCAGTCGCCGCCGCTTTTTCGCCCGGGGAGCCATTTTGCCGCCTTCCGGCAGGATCTTGCCGCCCTGCCCCCTGAGCGGCGGCGGAAATCCGCCATTCGGGCAATTGGCACGGCGCTTGCTGTTGGCTCTGCGCATTCACGCGGAGGCCGTCATGGCAAACAGCATCTTCGGCATTCATGCAGCGGCGCTGGAACTGCGCTCGCAGCGCATGGGCCTGCTCGCCTCGAACATCGCCAATGCCGGCACCCCCGGCTACAAGGCGCGCGACATCGATTTCGCCGCCGCGCTCAAGGCCCGCCTTTCCGGCGCCAACGAGGGCCAAGCCGTCGAACAGGCCACCCGCTTCCGGGTGCCGGTGATGCCTTCGCTCGACGGCAACACGGTCGAGCTGTCCACCGAGCAACTGGCCTTCGGCGAAAACGCCGTCGGCTATTCCGCCACGCTTTCCTTCATTCGCGGCCGGGTCGATACGATCACCCGCGCGCTCAAGGGCGAATGACCATGCCCGGCATGAACAGCCTGTTCGACGTCGCCCGCACCGCCATGTCCGCCCAGCTTGTACGGATGAACGCTTCGGCATCGAACCTTGCCAACGCGGGAACCGTCGCTGGCA
>JAYRPK010000367.1:0-4631 GCA_041911195.1 Novosphingobium sp.
CACGCTCCAGTTCCTCGATCGTCTCGTCGAGCTCGCGCGGCGGCAGGCCGGTGTCGCGCAGCAGGGCGCTGGTGCCTTCACAGCAGCCCCTGTCGAGGAACTGGCCGTAGACGATGCGCCGCACGCGCTTGGCATTTTCCGAAAACGCCCAGGTCATTGCCTGGCTCTCTCCCATCCAGAAGTGGTTCTTGATTATGCCTTGGCCAGCGCCTGGTCTTCTGCCGACATTGAAGAACTGTGGTTGCTCAGCCCGATCCGGACGAACGTGACGCCGGTCTCGCCGGTGTGCAGGCTGTAGACCTTGTCCTTCGGCACGAAGATCGCATCGCCGGGCCCCAGTTCATCGCGGCCGAAGTGGATCTTGCCTTCAAGAATGTAGAGGATCTCGTCCTCGGGGTGCGAGTGCGGCGCTTCGTGGTGGCCGGGGTAATACTGCGTGCGCTGCATGTTCACCGGGCCTTGGCCCTGGCCGATTAGAACCTTGAAGCGCAGGCCGGGATCGCCCTCTTTCTGCTTCGCCTTCCAGAAGTCAGGAACTTCCTGCCATGGCTGCTCGGCATCGCGGATGAGGGCGATCTGGTCCATCTGCGCCCTCAGACCGGGATCTTGTAGAGCTTGGCCGAATTGAGGCTCAGCACCTTGGCGCGTTCCTCATAGGTCAGGCCTTCCAGGCGCCCTTCGAGATCGTCGAACGGATAGAGGCTGGTCGGGTGCGGGAAGTCAGTTTCGAACAGGCAGTTGTCGACGCCGACAGAACGCAGCGAGTTGATCATGTCTGGCCCCTGTTCGAACCAGAAGCAGAAGTAGAAGTTGCTGGCGAAATACTCCGACGGCAGCTTGCGGAAGCTCTTGCCCTCGGCGATTTCCTGAAGCTGGTAATCCAGCGCCTGCTTGAGGAACGGCACCCAGCCCACGCCGCTTTCGACCGAGACGAACTTGAGCTTTTCATAGCGGTCAAACAGGCCGGAATAGATCAGGTTCGACACCGTCTTGCCGTTGTTGAAGAAGATCATCGCGCCCATGATGCCGGAATAGAGATCGCGGCTGAGGCCGGGCCAGCCCATGTTGCCCATCCAGTCGATCGAGGTCTCGGACGCGCCGATGTGGAAGTTGATCGGCAGGTCCTTGTCCTGGCACAGCTCCCACAGCGGGTCCCAGTGGCGCTGGCCCAGGTCGGGGATGAAATTGCCGTTCTCGTCCTTCACCGTGTGCGGGTCGGAGTGGATGTTGATGCCGCGCAGGCCCATATTGACGCAGCGTTCTGTTTCCCTGACTGCTTCCTTGACGTCCCACCAGGGCAGCAGCGCCATCGGGAAAAAGCGGCCGCCGCTTTCTTCCTGCATTTCGGCCATGGCGTCGTTGTAGATCTGTACGGTGACGAGGCGCAACTCGGGATCGACCTTGGCCGATGCCTGGCCGCCGAAGCCCAGGATGTTGGGATAGACGATGTGGGCGAAGATGCCGTTCGCGTCCATCACCTCGAGCCGTTCCTTGATCGAGCTCGATCCCTTGTGCACTTCCTCGAACTGGACCTTGAGGAAGGTGTCGATGTCGCGGATCTTGCCGCCTTCCTTCAGGATCGCGCTGTTGGGATGGGCGCCGGTGCCGATCGACTTGTCGCCGTCAATGATCCAGCTGCGAATGCCTTCGTGCACCTTCACCTGCGGCACCCGGTCCTTGAACTTGGCGGGTGCGCGCTTGACCCACATGTCGTGCGGTTCGGTAAGGTGGGTGTCGGCGTCGATCACCTTGATCGGCTGTTGTGTTGCAGCAGTCATGATGGAATTCTCCTATCCCTTCCCAGGGTCATGCGCAGTGTCGATAGTCGAGCCCGTTACGGCGGCAATGGCTGCCTCTCCATTGGCATTGTCCAATCGTCCATCGGCCGGATGGCGTATTGCCAAACCGACTCTCAACCCTTCCCGCCGGGTAGCAGGCCGTTCAGGATGTTGACCGAAATCATCGGCGAAGCCTGCTTGCCGGCCTGCCGCACGCGGTTGCGCACCATGGCGGCGGCCTCGCGGATGCGGCGCCCGGCGAGCAAAGGCTGCCAGCCCGGGTTGACTTCGCCTTCGCCGCTTTCGGCGCGTGATAGCTCGCGCATCTGGCTGGGAGACATGCCGAAATGGCGGGTGAAGCGGCGGCTGAAGGCGGCTTCGGAGCCATAGCCGGAAAGCTCGCTGATTTCGGCGATCTTGAGATTGCCCTTCTTGAGCAGCTGGCAGGCCTGCTCCATCCGGCTCTCGGCGACCACTTCCATGGGCGCGCGGCCAACCTGGGCGGTAAAATGCGCGGCGAAGTTGGATCGGCCCATGCCGACCGACCGAGCCAGCCGCTCGACCGTCCAGTTGGCCGAGGGGTTGCCGGAAATCAGCCGCAGCGCCTGGCCGATGGGATCGTGCGGTTGCGACGAGAAGATCTGCCGGCACTTGGGATCGGTGCGCAACTGGGCGACCAGCATCAGCGCCGCGAGCCGCGTCAGCAGCGCGGCCGAGCCGGGCCCCATGCCGGCGAGCGGCAGGGCCTCGGGCTTGAGCAGCGCGCTCCAGGCGCTGTCGCCAGCACTGCCGAGCCGCAGGAACGAGGGCAGCTGCGACCGGCTGGCGCCCGCCGGGAGCGTGGCGCTGAGCCGGCCGCTTAGCACCCGGGCGACGATCCCGCCGCCATTGACCATGGCAAAGGCCGGCGGCACGTCGACGGCATGTTCCTCGCGCAGGAAATCCAGGGTCGGAGCCTGGCTGTCCGACGAAATGCGCAGGGCATGGGCCTCGCCCGAAAGCACGACGATCGCCTCGCCCTGCTTGAGTTCCACCGTTCCGCCAGAGGGCGAAGCCAGCCGCACCGCGCCATGCAGCACGGCATGGAAGAACACGGCATCGCCGGAAGGCACGCTGAAGCCACTGCCAAGGCCGAGGTCGCAATAGCACCAGGTCTGGCCGGACAGGTCGATCGCGGCCAGAAGGTCCGACAGCGGCCTCGCGTCCAACGCCTGGGCAGCGCTTTGTTGCAGCACCTGATCAATCTCCCGGACTCGCGGTTCGTGGAACAATGCGGTCGTTTTTTCGACCTTCGAGGATATCCCTTTGCGCCGCTGCGTCAATGCGCGCGCGATTGGGCTTTGACCCGGCGATGAAATATGGGCCAGTATAGGCGGCAGGGGGCAAAGCAGCGAGCCATGCCGAGGCAGATCGAATTGCAGATTGACGTCAGCAACGCCCTTGGCCTGGGCGAGGCGGCGCATATCGCGGTGGCCGTGGTGCTGCCGGACGAAGTGCCAGACCAGCCAGTGGTCTGCTTCGGCAAGCCCGGCGGCGGCTATTCGCGCGGTTACTACACGTGCGAGCTGCCCGGGCCGGGCGGCGGCGCCCAGGCCCAGTTTCACACCGCGCGCGGGTGGATCTTCGTCAGCATGGACAATCTCGGTTCGGGCGACAGTTCGCAGCATGCGTCCGAAGTGCTCGATTTTGCGCATTGCACGGCGGCGGCGGCAGCGGCCGAACAGGAAGTCCTGCTGCGGCTGGCGAACGGGGTGCTCGCGCCGGGCCTGCCGCCGGTGCTCCAGCCGGTGCGGATCGGCATGGGCCAATCGACCGGCGGCAGCCTCGCGATCATCCAGCAAGCGCGCTATCACAGCTACGACGGGCTTGCCGTGCTGGGCTTCAGCGCCGTGCACAGCCACCCGGCGACCGCACCGGGCGAGCCGCCGGTGGTGACACCCTGGTTCGCCCGCGACCTGGCGCCCGACAAGCCCGGTGGCCTGATCAATGCCGGCGCGCTGGCGATGATGAACCCGGAGACCATGCAGCATTCGGCCTGGGCTGCGCTCGCCTGGTGTTTCCACTATGACGACGTGCCGCCCGACGTGGTCGAGCAGGACCTGATGCATTACGAGGGCATCGTCATGCGCGGCCGGCAGGAAGATCCCGGCGAGCCCGGCCCGTGGAACAGTTTTTCCACTCCGCACGAGGCAGCGCGCTTTACCCTGACCCCCGGCATCGTCGCGCCAGAGGCGGCGGCGATTACCGTGCCGGTGCTGGCTGCGATGGGCGAGCGCGACATGATCGTCGATCCGCTGGGCGAGGCGCGCGCCTATCGCTCGGCGCCCAGCTTCGACCTGTTCGTCTGCCCGCGCATGGGCCACATGCACAACTTCGCCGGCACCCGCGCGCTGTTCTGGGAACGCATCCACCGCTTTGGCGAATGGTGCGCCGCTGCGAAGGCGGCGGGGCTATAGGCGAGAGGTCAGATGCCCATGCAAAGGTATTTGAGCTCCATGTAGTCGTCGAGGCCGTAGTGCGATCCCTCGCGCCCTAGGCCCGATTGCTTGACCCCGCCGAACGGCGCCACCTCGGTGGAGATCAGGCCGGTGTTGATGCCGACCATGCCCGCCTCCAGCGCTTCAGCCACGCGCCAGACGCGCGACAGGTCGCGGGCATAGAAATAGCTGGCGAGGCCGAATTCGCTCTCGTTGGCCCAAGGCAGCACTTCCTCCTCGGTGGAGAAGCGGATGACGCCCGCCAAGGGCCCGAAGGTCTCCTCGTGGGCCAGCTTCATCGCCGGGGTGACGTCGACGATCACGGTGGGTTCGAAGAAGGTGCCGCCCAGATCGCTGCGCTGGCCGCCGGTCAGCA
>JAYRPK010000368.1:0-2984 GCA_041911195.1 Novosphingobium sp.
AGCCGCTGAAGCCGGCCGCCTCGGTGGCCGTCACCGAACCCGCCCCGGCCCCCGCGCCGGAGGCACAGCCGACCCAGCAGAAGCGCCTTGCAGCCGCATCGGCCGGCGCTCCCATTCCCGACAGCAACGGCGTCGAGACCATCGAGCAGGCGCCACTCGATGCGCCGGCCCCGCTTACCGTTCCCCCCGCGGCAGTCGCCACGCAGCAGGACGTGCCCGGCGCCGCCCCGGCGGCCAAGGTTTTCGGTGCCCTGGACAATGCCGCCGCCCAGCCCGATGACGGCGGCTTCCAGGGCCAGGTTCTGGTTCCCCCCTCGCAGCAGGAAGCGGGCCAGGACTATGTTCAGCAGGGCAGTGCTGCCCCGCAGCCCTCGGACAACGGCGATTCGATCGAGACCGTCTCGCTGCAGCCCGATGCCGCGACCCAGACGGAATCACCGGAATCGCTTTACGAGCGCTCCAACGAAAGTCTGCTGCGCCGCCAGTTCGGCGATGCGGAGGCAGGCTTCACCAGCTTCCTCTCGAAGTATCCCGATCACAGCCTGGCGGGCAGCGCACAGTACTGGCTTGGCGAAACCTATTATGCGCAGAACGACTACAAGCGCGCCGCCGCCAATTTTCTGCAGGGCTACAAGAAGTATCCGACCAGCCGCCGCGCCCCCGACAGCCTGCTGAAGCTCGGCATCTCGCTCAACCGCCTCGGTCAGGACGACCAGGCCTGCGCGGCCTTCGCTGCGGTCAGCACCGAGTATCCGAAGGCGGTCGATGCCCGCAAGCGCGCCCAGGCGGAAGCCAAGCGTGCCGGCTGCGCCTCCTGAGTTCGCGGCTGATTTCTCAGCCCTTCTGGCCGAGCGGCATGTTGCGCTCGCCGTTTCGGGCGGTTCCGATTCAATTGCACTGATGCGCCTTGCGGCGAACTGGGCCCGGACGAACCATCCGGGCCTTGTGCTTTCGGTGCTGACCGTCGACCACGGCTTGCGGCCTGAGGCGGCCGCGGAGGCCGCCCAGGTCGGCCGATGGGCTGCGGAGATCGGCCTCTCCCACTACCTGCTGCAATGGACCGAGGAGCCGAAACCGGCGACGGGCATCCAGGCCAGGGCGCGAGCCGCGCGATACGGGCTGATGGCCGCGTGGTGCCGCAGCAAAGGCGCCGGGGCCCTGCTCACCGCCCACACGCGGGACGACCAGGCCGAGACGGTGCTGATGCGCCTGTCCCGCACCCTCAGCCCCGAAAGCCTGGCGGGCATCCGCCCGGTGGGCGGCTGGGAGGGCCTGCCGCTGCTCCGCCCGCTCCTGCAGGTCAAACGGCAAGCGCTGCGCGACTGGCTCGCCGGTCTCGGCCAGCCCTGGATCGACGATCCGTCGAACGATGACACGCGCTTCGAAAGGGTGCGGGCACGCCGCACGCTGGCGGGCATGACGGCCGGGACCAGCGAGCGACTGGCGAACCTGGCGGAGAGGAGTGCCGTTGCCGCCGCCCTCCTCGAGCGCCTGTCGCGGCGCTGGATCCTCCTGTCGTTGCACGAGCACGATGCCGGCATCTGCCATGTCGCGGCCGGCGACTTCCGCGGCCTGCCACTGGCGCTGCGCGAACGCATCCTTGCCGCCATCATCGGGCATTATGGCGGCGGGCAGGCAACGCCGGAGGCGGAGGAATTGCGCCGCGTTGCCGACTGGGCCTGTGGCGAGCAGGGCCCCGTGCGCTGTACGCTCGGCGGTGCCCTGCTGGGCCGCCGCAAGGCCGGCTTCTGGGTGACGCGCGAGGCCGCCCGCATCGCAGCTGACCCCTTGATCGTGCCGGAATCGGGTAAGTTATTGTGGGACAAGCGTTTTATGATCGAGGCCGCGGCTGGCTCGACGGTCACTCCGGTGGCGTCCCGAAAACTGCCGCCGATGCCGGGGGTGCCGGTCTATGCGCAGCGCGCCTGCCCCTGGATCGAACAACCGGAAGGCGCGCCCCCGCCCGTGAGCCGCTTTCGCCGGCTCGCCCCGGCGTCCTGAGCAATTTACGCAAATGCCATTCTTGGAAATACTTCGGCCCCAACCTATGTTATGGCGCATTCAGAGGACTGTGCTGCCGCCTGCCTGACCCAGTGCCGGGCGGCCATCTGTGAGGATCACGTGAACCAATTCCGCAATTTCGCCGTCTGGATCGTCATCGCGCTGCTGCTGTTCGCTCTGTTCAGCGTGTTCCAGGGACAGGTCGGCCGCCCCTCCAGTTCCGAGCTCAGCTATTCCGATTTTCTCGACAAGGCGAATTCCGGCGCCATTCAGTCGATCACCATCACGGGCGACAACATCACCGGCAAGCTCGCCGACGGCAACACGGTGCAGACCACCGGTCCCCTCATGTATTTCGAGGACCAGCTGAAGGAACTGCGCGACAAGAACGTGTCGATCTCCTTCCGCACCGCGCAGAACGATTCGATCCTCACCAATGCGCTGGTCTACTGGCTGCCCATGCTGCTGCTGATCGGCGTGTGGGTGTTCTTCATCCGCCAGATGCAGTCCGGCTCCGGCAAGGCGATGGGCTTCGGCAAGTCCAAGGCCAAGCTCTTGACCGAGCGCCACGGCCGCGTGACCTTCGAGGACGTGGCCGGCGTCGAGGAGGCGAAGGACGACCTCGTCGAGATCGTCGACTTCCTCAAGGACCCGCACAAGTTCCAGCGCCTCGGCGGCAAGATTCCGAAGGGCGCGCTGCTCGTGGGTCCGCCCGGCACCGGCAAGACGCTTCTTGCGCGCGCCATCGCGGGCGAGGCCAACGTTCCCTTCTTCACCATCTCGGGCTCGGACTTCGTCGAGATGTTCGTCGGCGTCGGCGCCTCGCGCGTGCGTGACATGTTCGAGCAGGCGAAGAAGAACGCGCCCTGCATCATCTTCATCGACGAAATCGACGCCGTCGGCCGGCACCGTGGCGCGGGCCTCGGCGGCGGCAACGACGAGCGCGAGCAGACGCTGAACCAGCTGCTCGTCGAGATGGACGG
>JAYRPK010000369.1:0-4672 GCA_041911195.1 Novosphingobium sp.
AGGAACTCCTCCTCGATAAATCGAGAGAGCAGCGCCTTTTGGAGGATGTTTCTCCAGGTATCGGCACTCACGTCGTTAGGCATCAGATCGATTTTCAAATCGGCACCGGCATCTTGGGCTTGGTCTGTTTTCTCTCGCTTCATCCGGCTGTTGGCCGCCCGGAGCGATATGAATTCCCCCTGATGATGGCAGTTCGAGACAATGGCAACACGTTTGCGTGTCCCGCCTGCAAAGGCTGCAGGCGAGCCTTGGGCCCATGCCCGGCCCGCCTGTGCGGACCCGAAACCGAGCCTAGCGTGCTTCGCCGATGATCGTGACTGGTCCGATCAGGCCGGATCGGCGCAAGGGTGCGGATTTGAGGTAGGTCGGCAAGGGCGTCCAGGCGACCTTCTGCGCGCCGGGCTGGGCATCGCCGATCAGCCGGTTGACCCACAGGTTGCCGACCCTGATTTCCAGCCTGTTGGCGCCGCGTTTCACCAAGGCGCCGATATCGATGCGATAGGGCGCCCGCCAGGCGTAGCCGGCCGACTTGCCGTTCACCAGCACTTCGGCCACTTCGCGCGCTTCGCCCAGGTCGAGCCACAGCGGCTCACTCGGCCGCCATTCGCGCGGTGCGGCGAAGGTTTTGCTGTAAGTGGCGATGCCAGAGAAGTACTTGATGCCGGGATCGGTGTTCTCGTCGAGCGGGGCCAGGGCCGGCAGCACCGCCGATGCCGGCGCGCCGCGGCCCGGCTGGAAGGCGACATTCCAGGCGCCGTCGAGCTTGGCCAGTTCGAGCGGGGCATTGCGTGTCCGGCTGAACTGCGGCGAAGTGGCGGGCTTGCGGAACACGACATGGACCGAATCGTCCGCGCCCAGGTGCAGCGGAACCACGGTTTCACCGCTTTCGATGCGATAGTCCGCCGGCTCGGACTTGCCGGTTTCGGCGTTCCACAGCTCGGCCACCTTGCCAGTGACGCGGAAGCGCGCCTCGATCACTTCGTCGCGGTCCTGCTGGTTGACCAGGAAGAAGCTGTCGCCATCGGCAAGCTTGCGGTGAACGAAGGGGATCTTGCTGTCCGCCTGGCCGCCGGTGAAGTGGAACTGCGGGGCAACGCCGATCGCGGCGAGTGCGCTGTCGACCTGGCCGGAGGCGATCACCCGGCCCTTGCCGACCTGGGCGGAATCGGCGCCGGGCCAGAGCTTTGCAGTCAGCGCGGCATATTCGGCGGCATCGCCGTTCACCGAAGGATCGCCCTCGGGTTTCTGCCCGATCACCGTGGCGCCGCCCTCGACCAGTTGCGCCAGTCGGCGCAGCAAGGGCAAGGTCATCTTGCGCGACGAGCCGCCAAGATAGATCGCCCGGTAGCGCGCGCCGCCAGTGCTGACCACTTCGTCGCCGTCATTCCTCAGCGCCCCCATCAGCGCGTCGGCGTTGATGAAATCGTAGGCGTGAGCCTTGGGAGCATCCGCGACCGGAGCCTTCTCGTATAGCGCGGTCAATGGCGCTTCCTCGCCATAGAAGTAGCCGACATCGGCAACATTGCGTCCCTGCTGCAGCATCAGCGAATTGCGCGACAGGTAGTCGACCCAGGGCCTGGCCAGTTCGCCCCAAGCCTCGTGCCGGTTGAAGTACTGGCCGAAGATGAACAGCGACAGCCCAGGCACCTTGTCGTCGACCGGCTGGTGGACCGAAGTGTGGATTACCGGGCGGTTGAGGCCGTTGACGAAGGCAAGGTCGATGACGCGCTTCAGATAATTGGGCGCGTGATCCCAGTAGGACAGCGACGACGTGAGGGACTCGGCCGCCACCAGGTTCTGCCCATAGACATGCGAAACCGAAGCCGCGCCCTTGATATCGGCAACATGCGACCACTGCGGGCCGTCTTTGCGCGAATGGGTCCACATCGCGGACATCGGAATATCGGCGTGGCTGCGCATCGCCATGTCGTCGCCTAGCGAGGGCCGCCCATTTTCGAGCGCTTCACCATAGACCTTGAGGCCGTTTTCGTGCGCGACCCGGGCGACCGTGCCATAGTGCTCGGAGGCCATCAGGTCGGCGAGGGTGCGGCGGTAGTCATAGAGGAACTTGTCGCTATCAGCGCGCGACTTGACGATCGCGCCTGTCAGCGCCGGCAGCCATGGAGTAGGGTCATAGCCGCGCAGGCGCTTGAATTGCGCGACCATCCTCGGCGTCCAGTTGGCTGCGCCGACTTCGATCGAATCGGTCAGGATCGCCTGCACCCCGCGCTGGCCGATCAGGCCGCCGGAGGCCTCACGGTACATGCCGATGTAGTGCCGCATGTAGCGTTCGACCGCCGGGCCATCGAACTTGTCGACTTCGAGCCCGGTGGCCTCGGGCGGGGCGGGGTGGTTTGTGGTGCCCAGCAGCGAATAGCCGAGGCGCAACACCCGCCACTTGCCGGAGTTCGGCAATTTGGGCGGCGTC
The DNA here is from genome assembly GCA_041911195.1 of Novosphingobium sp. Classification (GTDB taxonomy): domain Bacteria; phylum Pseudomonadota; class Alphaproteobacteria; order Sphingomonadales; family Sphingomonadaceae; genus Novosphingobium. Next base: position 2,429 of record JAYRPK010000369.1, read on the forward strand.
CAGTCGAGCGAACCGTCCGGTCGCATGCGGGAGGTCAGGTCGATCACCTTGGCAGGATCGTAGCCCGCCGCTTCGGGCACATCCTTGCTCAGCGCGTAATAGTCCTTTTCGACCTCGTAGCCCGCCTTGGCTTCGAACAGATCGACACGCGGCTCGGATGAAAAGCGCAGGTCGCCGACCTTGAGCTTGCCGCCGCCGGTCATCATCTCGCTCATCGATTGGGCGCCGCTCTCGCCGCCCAGCACCCGGCCCAGCCCCATCATGTCGACGCCCGGGGAACTGGCGCCCAGCGAGGCGAGGGGGTTCGACTCCTTGCGGCCGAAAACCACGCGGAAATGCTTGGCGGTGACCGGTGCGAAGCTGACCGTCGTCGGCACTTGCATGGCGGGCATTTCGGTCACGGCACGCCAGGTCCGGGCGTCGTCGCTCGCTTCCAGCTGTGGCTTTACCGAGGAGCCAAAAAACAGCGCGGCAGAGCCCGGCAGGAACAGGCTGGCCGAGCGGATGGTCTGCGGGCGGGGATAGGAATAGACCAGTGTCGCCGGAGCGTCCTTCGAGCCGCGGGCAAGCTCGATGGCGCTGGCGAGATCGCCATCAGAGAGCTTTGCGGCATCGATCGCCGATCCGTCGCCCGCGGTTACCACCGGCAGCGCGAGCGGTGCCGTCCCGGTTACCGGATAGGCCAGCACGGCGACATCGGCATAGTGATCCGGGGTCTTGGGCGCGGTGCCGCCGAAGGCCGAGCCTATGCCCGCGCCCTTGGCGATCGACTGGAACGGCCCGGTGACGCCGGGCGGTTGCGCAAGCTGGCCGGCAAAGCGCCTGCCGCCCGTCACTTCGGTTTCGGACCAGACCAGCTTCTTGAGCCCGTCCTCCGGCTTGACCCAGGGGCCGCCGGTTTCCGACCAGCCGGGCGAGGCGGCGATCGCCAGTTCCAGCCCAAGCCTATCGGCTTCGCTGGCGGCAAAGCGGAACGCGTCGTTCCATTCCGGGGTCATGTAGCGCAGCGGCTTGTCGACGATCTGCGGGGTTTGCAGGTCCGCGTCGAAATTCTGCATGCCGCCGATGCCGACCCGCTTCATCCAGGCGAAGTCCTTGGCGATGCCGTCCTTGGTGACATTGCCCTTCATCCAGTGCCACCACACACGCGGGCGGGCGGAGTTCGGCGGATCCTGGAATTGCTGTTCGAGCGTCGGAGCTGCCGCTGCGGTCGCAGGTGCAGGGGCCTCGTCGGCAAAGGCCGGGAAGGCGGTGAGGGCACTTGCCAGAAGCAGGGCGGTGCGAAGGGGCGAACGGATCATGTCTCTCTCCCGGTGTGAATTCAGACAATGCCCGCGCCCAGGCCGACGGCCTTGCGCTCCTGCGCCTTCCTCTCGCGCCACTTGCTGGCGCGGTAGGCGGCGAGCACGTCGATCGCCCCTCCGGCCTCCGCCCGCGCCTTGGCGACGATGGGGGCGACATCGGTGTTGTAGGGGCGGCGCAGGGCCTGGAAGGCCATCATCGTGTCGTTGTCCGCCTGCGCGGCGTGCAGCGCCTCGCGGTCCACCAGCAGGGCCTTGGCGAAGCACTGGGTGATGGCTTCGGCAGAGGACAGCATGGACTCGATCGGATCGGTGACGTTGTGCGATTGGTCGATCATGTAGGCCGGGTCGAAGCCCTCCCTTGGGTTCTGCTCGGCCTCGACCAGCTCGTTGAACACCAGGTAGAGCTGGTGCGGGTTGATCGCGCCGCTATCGAGGTCGTCGTCGCCGTACTTGCTGTCGTTGAAGTGGAAGCCGCCGAGCTTGCCGAAGCGGTGGAGGCGGGCGACGATCTGCTCGATGTTTACGTTGGGCGCATGGTGGCCAAGATCGACCAGGCATTTGGCCTTGGGGCCCAGTTCCTGCGCGGCGAGGATCGAGCTGCCCCAGTCGGAGATCACCGTCGAATAGAACGCCGGCTCGAACAGCTTGTGTTCGAGCAGCATGCGCCAGCCGTCCGGAAGCGCGGCATAGACCTCGGCGGCGGCTTCCAGATAGCGATCCAGGCTGCGGGTGAAATCCTGCTGGCCGGGGAAGTTGGTGCCGTCGCCGACCCAGACAGTCAGGTCACGGCTGCCGAGCTGGCGGCCGATCTCGATGCATTCGATGTTGTGTTCGATGGCCTGCTGGCGGGTGGCGTCCACCGTCGAGGAGAGCGAGCCGGTGGCATAGGTCTGGGCCTGGCCGGGCTGGTCCTGGAAGGTGTTGGAATTGACCGCGTCGA
>JAYRPK010000370.1:0-8189 GCA_041911195.1 Novosphingobium sp.
CCTGTGACTTGTAGCCGCGCTGCATCTCGACCATGTTCGAGATGTCCTGGGCGATGACCAGCGGCCACTTGTCGAGGTCCTGCTCCAGGTAGACCCATTCGGTCTCCGGCTCTTCGCCTTCGGGGAAGCGGTCGAGCGCGATGGCCTCGAAGATGCACTTGTCGGGATCAGTGCCGTAGGGGCGCACTCGGTAGGCCAAGCTGAATGTCGGCCCCGGGATGAAGTTAACGTTGGGGAAGATCGACAGGGCAAGGCCGGCCGCGGCGATCTGCGCCTCGGTGAGATCGGGCCATTTCACGCCGCGCGCGGCATCTTCCTTCTGCGCCAGTTCCAGCCAGTACTTGTGGACTTCCGCCGCCGGAGTGCCCGCCGGCAAGTCCACGGGCAGGCGCTGCGCGGTCTTCACCAGGGTTTCGGAGGTGCTGGCGCCGATCGTGTCCCAGTATTCCTGCTGCATCTGGGCAATCGTCTCGCGCGGGTCGCCATCGCCGGCGGCGCGGTGGACGCTGGTATCGACGGCGGTGTTCTCGTCCCGGTGCTGCTTCGAATCGAAGCCGGTCTGGCCATGGCGGCCCAGCGCCTTGGAGAAGGAATAAAAGTCGCCGTACTTGATCAGCTGCGGGTGCGTGCCCTGGACGTGGTAGGGTTCCAGGAAGGCTTCCAGCGCGACTTTCCAGTTGCAGTCGAAAATGCCCCAGAAGCGGAAGCGATAGCGCATCTTGTCGAATTCGAAGGGGTCGATCAGCGAAGCGATCGGCTCAAGCCAATCGCGCAAGGGACCTGCTTCGGGATCCATGTTGATCCAGATCCAGCCGCCCCAGGTATCGACCTGGACCGGCGTCAGGCTGGTGCAGACCCGGTCAAGCGCGCCGCCCCAGTCCTCGCGGTCGGGGATGTAGGCGGCGTCTCCATCCACGCCGAACGTCCAGGCGTGATAGTTGCAGCCGAACTTCAACTGGTTGCCGCGCGCCGAGTGCGAGCCCTTGGCCTGCTTGACCGAGACCGGCCCGCCGCCGGTATTGTCGCCGACCAGCCGGCGCCCGCGATGCGGGCAGACGTTGTGATAGGCCTTGAGCGAGCCCGTCGCGTCACGCACGATCAGGATGGAATCGTGGCAGATGTTGTAGGTGATGTAGTCACCGACTTCCTTCAGCTCCTCCACCCGGCCGGCCTGCTGCCAGACCTTGGACCACAGCCTCGCGGGCTCCGCCTCGGCATATTCGCGGCTGATGAAGGCATCGACCGGATAGGTCAGGGCTTCGGACAGGTCCTCGGAGGCGATTTTCGACATTTCGTTCATGGTGTCCTCCGGCTGGTCACTTGAGCGGGCGCGGCGCGCCGGTGCCCATGTAGCGGGCGAGATTGCGGTGCAGGCTGACCACGGCGCCTTCCGCCTTGGGATTGGGAATATTGCCGCGATAGCCGACATTCTTCATGCCCTGCTGGACCGCCGCCATGTTGGAGAAGTCCTGCAGCAATACGTGCGGGAAGGCATCGGGCGGAGCATAGGCCCACTGCGTCTCGGGCGCTTCGCCCTGCGGGTAAAGTTCGTAGACCGCGACTTCGAAGTAGCACTTGTCCGGATCGAATCCGCAGGGCCGCGCCTGGTAGCAGAGCATGTTGTTGACCGCATGGCCGATCTGCTGGTTGGGGAAGATCTGCCAGCTTGTGCCGCTCTTGCCGACGTGTTCGCTGTCCACCTTGGGCCAGAAGACGCCGCGCTTCTCGTCGATGGCACGGGCGGTTTCCAGCCAGTACTTCGATACGTCCGCGGCCGGCGTGCCCTCGGGCAGCGCATCGGGCAGGGTCTGGGCGACGTCCACCAGGGTCTTGGTGGTGTTGGTGTTTACCCCTTCCCAGGTGTATTTCTGCATTTCGGCGGTCGAGATACGCGGATCGCCGATGCCCAGGCGCAGCTTGCCCTTGTCCTCTTCCACGCCGCTCGCACCGTCGTAGCCGATGTGGCTGTGCTTGCCCTGCTGGCGTCCCCAGCCCGACCAGTCGCCGAAAGCGGTGAATTCGGGATGCGTGCCCGGAACGTGATAGACTTCGTTGAACGCTTCGAGCGCGACCTTCCAGTTGCAGTCGAAAATCGTCCAGTTGCGCCAGCGCGGCCGCATGTTCTGGAGCTCGAAGGGATCGAGCATCGTCGCGGCGGGTTCGAGATAGTCGCGCAGCGGCTCGGCTTGGGGATCGAGGTTGATCCACAGGAAGCCGCCCCAGGTATCGAGCTTGACTTCGCCGAGCCGGGTAACCTCGTCGCACAGCGACCCGCCCCATTCGTCCTGTGCCTGGATATAGGTGCAGTGCCCGTCGATATCGAAGGTCCAGGCGTGGAAGCCGCAGACGAAGCTCATCCGCTTGCCATGGGCGTTGCGCTCGCCCTTGTGCGTATCGACCAGCTTGCGGCCTCGGTGGGTGCAGACGTTGTGATAGGCCTTGATCGCATCGGCCGCAGTGCGGACGATCAGCACGGAATCGTCGAGGATGTCGTAAGTCAGGTAGCTGCCGACTTCGGGCAGGTCTTCCACCCGCCCGGCCTGCAGCCAGACCTTGCGCCACAGCTTGTCGCGCTCGGCCCTGGCATATTCCTCGCTAACATAGGCTTCGACCGGGATGATCACTGCCTGGTTCGAGTTCTCGGTGGTGAAATTCTTGACCATCTCGTTCATTTGATCCTCCTTCCCTTGGGATGCGTTCGCGGTGATGAGCCGGCTATTCAGCGGGCTCGAGCTCCGCTGCACGGGTGAGGACCAGGCCCTGAAGGTCGCCGGCATCGCGCCACTTGGCCAGCATGTCCTCGAAGGCGTAGTAGCCCTCGCCCCAGGGTTCGCCGAAGATCGAGCGCTTCTTCTTCTGGTCGCCTTCGTTGTTGAAATAGGAGGGGGTGCATTCGTTGACGTAGGTCGAATTATCGACCGCGACCGAGCGCAGGTGCCGGATATACTCGTCCTGCGCTTCCTGGCTGGGCTCCACGCGCACCGCGCCGCGCAGCAGCGCCTGGCTGGCGATATAGCCAATGTGGTAGCCCTGATCGACGAAGGTCTTGGAATTGCTGGCGTTCGTGCCGGCCTGGGTGAAGCCGGTGAAGAACATGTTCGGGAAGTTGTGCGCGGTCATGCCCTGGAAGGTCTTGAAGCCGTCCCTCCAGTAATCGTAGATCGACAGCCCACCGACGCCTTCGATCTTCGAGATGCCCCAGCGGCGATCGAGATCGTTGGTGACTTCATAGCCCGATGCCAGGATCAGGCAGTCGATCTCGTATTCGACGCCCTGGTGGACGAAGCCGTTCTCGGTCAGCCGTTCGAGACCCTGGGTCTCGGCGACGTCGATCAGCTTGACATTGTCCTGGTTGAACGCCGGGTAGTAGTCATCGTTCGATGCCGGGCGCTTGCACAGGTAGCGGTAATAAGGCTTGAGCGCCTCGGCGGTGACCGGGTCCTTTACGATGTCGCAGCGATTGCGCAGCCGCTCCATCACGCGATAGTCCATGACCTCGCGGCGTGCGGCGTACTGTTCGGGGGTCTCGTCGGGCCAGCCCGCGGCCTCAAGCTCGGCCGAGCAGTTGCGGCTGATTTCTGTCCAGATGTCCTGCACCAGGTCCGGCTCGCCCGGGGCGAGGCGTTCCATCGCGGCGTGGTGGAAATTCTTGATCCGCTCCTGCTGCCAGCCAGGCTTCTGGCTGTTGTACCATTCGGGATCGATCGGCCGGTTGTTGCGCTCGTCGATGGTCGAAGGGGTGCGCTGGACGACATAGGTCTGGCCGGCATATTTGGCGAGATAGGGCACGACCTGGATCGCGGTGGCGCCGGTGCCGATGATCGCCACTTTTTTGTCGGCCAGCTTGGTCAGCGCGGGATTGCGCCATTCGCCGCCGGTATAGTCATAGTCCCAGCGGGCGGTGTGGAAGATCTTGCCCTTGAACTGGTCGATGCCGGGAATGCCGGGCAGCTTGGGCTTGTTGAGCGGACCCATGGCCAACACGACGAAGCGCGCCTTGATGTCGTCGCCGCGATTGGTGCCGACGTGCCAGCGATTGGTCTGCTCGTTCCACACGAGCGTTTCGATCAGCGTGTGGAACAGCGCATTTTCGCGCAGGCCGAAGTGATCGGCGATCATCTGGCAGTGGTCGTAAATCTCGTAGCCGTCGGCGAATTTCTTCGACGGCATGTAATTGGTCTCTTCGAGCAACGGCATGTAGACCAGCGAATCGTTGTCGCACTGGATGCCGGGGTAGCGATTCCAGTACCAGGTGCCGCCGAAATTGCCGCCGTGGTCGATATTGTAGAAATTATCGATGCCGGCCTGCTTGAGCTGGTGAGCGGCCATCATGCCGCAATAGCCGGCGCCCAGAATGACGACGTCGGTCTCGCCGGTGATCGGATCGCGCGGGGCGACCGGCGTATAGGGATCGACTTCGTAGACGTCCTTCCACTTGCCGCTGGCCGTGATGTACTGATCGTTGTGGTCCTTCTTGATCCGCCGGTCGCGTTCGCGCAGGTATTTCGCGTGCATCGCCGGGATGTCGATGGCAGAGGCGGGCGGACAATCGGATGGCTGGCAAATCATGGCGTGCGAGTTCCTGCTGTACATGTGTTCAGCATGCTTTTCGCCCGGCCCGGGCATTGCTTCATTGATCCGTGTCAATGGACGGCTAGACCGCCGAACTGAAGCGCCTCAGGGAATCCTGCCGGTAGGGATCGAACAGGGCCGCGATAGTCCGGGCGTAGGGCAGGCCATCGGGCAGAATCTTGAGCGTCTCGCCATCGAATTGCGCAAGCCCGCGCGCGATGAACGAATCGAGCGCCTCGGCCAGCGCCGGCGGCTTCACCGCGCCCAGCTGCGCGCTGCCGTGGCACAGCAGCGATTCAATGACGCGCCCGATCGCCTGGTCGCGCGGCGATCGCAGCACGCCCAGCCCCGCCGGCAGCAGCCGCTGCGAAAGGCGCATGCGATAGCGGCCGGCGTTCTTCTCGTTCTGGATGATCGCGCCGGGAAAATTGCTGATCGCTGTGGCGCCCAGGCCGAGAAGGACCGGCGCCGGATCCTCGGTAAAGCCCTGGAAATTGCGGTGCAGCTGGCCCTTGCGCGCGGCTTTCGCCATGGGATCGCCGGGTAGCGCGAAATGATCGAAGCCGATCGGCTGGTATCCCGCTCCGGTCAGCAATTCATGGCCCAGCCAGGCCATGGCGAACCGGTCTTCCTGCGAGGGCAGGTTCGAGCCATCGATCCGCTTCTGGCGAGCGATCATGTGCGGCACATGGGCATAGCCGAACAGGGCGATGCGATCCGCGCCCAGTTCCACGGCGCGCAGCAACGTGGCTTCAAGATCGCCGGGCGTCTGGCCGGGCAGGCCGTACATCAGGTCGAAATTGAGCGAAGTCACTCCGGCCTGGCGCAACATTTCGGTGGCCCGGGCGATTTCCGCATCGGGCTGTACCCGGCCGATCGCCGCCTGGATATGCGGCGCGAAAGTCTGCACGCCCAGGCTGGCATGGGAAAAGCCGATCGAGCGCAGCACCAGGTCCCAGCCCGGCGCCAGCGACCTGGGATCTAGCTCGATCGACATCAGCGGATCATCGAGCCAGCCCTGCATGGTCAGCGCGGTGACCAGATGGACCAGGTCTATCGGCTGGATCGCATTGGGGCTGCCCCCGCCGAAGGCCACCCGGCGAACCCGCGCCCGGCCGTCCAGCTTGCCGGCGACCACGCCGATTTCCTGGTGCAGCGAATCGAGATAGGTCGACAGCCGGTCGCGACGGTTCGCCGCACCGGTGTTGCAACCGCAGTACCAGCAGATCTGCTCGCAAAACGGAATGTGCAGGTAGAGCGAAATATCGCCGGAGGTGTCTTCCAGCGCCTTGTCCATATCCGCTGCGCCAACCGCCGAAGTGAATTCGGCGGCCGTGGGGAAGCTGGTGTAACGCGGTACCGGCGTCTTCAGCAGTTCCGGATAGTAAGGCCACATAGGCAGTGTTGTTGCCGGGCGGGCAGGTCATCGCATTGCGAAACATCAAATCTTGCCAAGGGTGAAAAAGTTCGCCGATTGCCGCTACGGCCGAGCGCGTTTCAGCCCGGCTCGTTATCCTCGTCGTCGATCAGGATGCGGTTGGCCGCGCCTTCCATGTCCTCGAACTGGCCGCGCTTGAGTGCCCAGAAAAAGGTGGCGAGGCCGGTGAGCCCCATCAGCAGGGCCAGTGGCAGCAGGATCCCGACGCCAGTCATCAGGCTCTGGCCGCTCGCGCCAGCCGCAGCGAATTGGCGATGACGATCAGCGAACTGGTCGACATGGCAACAGCGGCGAGCAGGGGGGTTAGCTGGCCAAGGATCGCCAGCGGCACGGCCAGGACATTGTAGCCGATGGCCAGCACGAAATTCTGCCGCACTACCCGCATGGTCCGGCGCGCGGCGACAACCGCGCGCGGCAGGGCGAGCAGCGAATCGCCGAGGAACACGAAATCGGCCGCCTGCCGTCCGACGTCGCTGGCGCTGCCCGGCGCGATCGAGGCATCGGCGGCGGCGAGCGCGGGCCCGTCGTTGAGGCCGTCGCCCGCCATCATCACGCGGCGGCCACGGGCTTGCGCGGCGGCGATGGCGTCAAGCTTGTCGGCCGGAGAGGCGCTGCTGCGCGCGAACAGGCCAGTGGTCCGCGCGATCTCGCCAACCGCGCCGACATTGTCTCCGGAGAGGATCGAAGCCTCGATCCCCAGCGCCTGCAACTTCGCCAGCGCCTCCTTGGCATCGGGCCGCAACCGGTCGGCGAAGGGCAACAACCAGACGGGGCGGCCCTCGATGTCGAGGGCCGTGGCAATCCCGCTCGCCGCTTCGGGCCGGCGCAGCGCAACATCCAGGCCGTTCCAGCGCGCCCGCACGCCTTGCCCCGCCGTCTCGGCGATCTGCTCGAGCTGGGCCGCCTTGTGCCCTGCCAAGGCCAGCGCCGAGGCCAGCCCGCGCGACAGCGGATGGTGACTGAACGAGGCAAGGGCCAGGGCCACGCTCGCTTCTTCGGGCGGCAACGAGGCCAGCACCACCGGATCGGGCGTCGGCTGGCCGAGTGTCAGAGTGCCGGTCTTGTCGAGCAGCGCCATGTCGATCCGGGCCATCCGCTCAAGCGCGCTGGCGTCCTTGATCATCACGCCCTGCTTCATCAGTGCGCCGCTGGCGACGACCTGGGCCACCGGAACGGCAAGGCCGATCGCACATGGGCAAGTCACGATCAGCACGGCAATGGCGATCACCGCGGCATGATAGGCGCCGGCACCCGCCAGCATCCAGCCAATGAAGCTCAGCAGCGCGAGCGAATGGACCGAGGGCGCATAATAACGCGAGGCGCGATCGGCGATGCGGACATATCGCGAGCGCGACTGGCCGGCGGCTTCCATCAGCCGGGCGATCTCGGCGAGCGAGGTGTCCTGCCCCGCCGCTGTCACCCGGACATCGATCGGAGCATCGAGATTGAGCGTACCGGCATGGGCGCCGTGCCCCAAGGGCGCGGCGACCGGCGCGCTTTCGCCGGTCAGCAGCGATTCGTCGAGCCGGGTCGAGCCGCCGACGATCTCGCCGTCCGCCGCCAGCCGTTCCCCGGCCGCGACGCGCATGACCATGCCGGGAACCAGGTCGCGCGCGGCGAGCCATTGCAGGTCGCCGGCCGGGCCCACGACCAGCGCCCCGGGCGCGGCCTGCCGCAGCAAGGCATCGACCCCGGCGCGGGCGCGATCGCGCATCATCGCATCAAGCGCGCGGCCGGCCAGCAGGAACAGCAGCAGCATCAGCGTGCCATCGAACCAGGCATCATGGCCGCCGGTCATGGTCTCGTAGAGGCTGAGGCCCGTGGCGAGCGTCACGCCGATCGAAATCGGCACGTCCATGTTGGTGCGCCAGTGCTTGAGCGCGGACCAGGCGGAGACGAAGAACGGGCGGCCCGCATAGGCGATGGCCGGCACCCCGATCAGCGCCGAAATCCAGTGGAACAACTCGCGGGTGGTGCCTTCCGCGCCCGACCAGATGCCGACCGACATCAGCATGACATTCATGCAGGCAAAGCCCGCCACGGCCAACGGCGCCAGCAGCGGTTTCACTGCCGATGGCGGTGCGGCCAGTTCCTCGCTGCGCGGCTGGCTCGGGAAGCCCACCGCCTGGAGCGCGCCGACCAGTTCGGGAACGGTCGTCGCCGCATCGTGGCCGACGCG
>JAYRPK010000371.1:0-1509 GCA_041911195.1 Novosphingobium sp.
GAAGTCGCCGGTGTCGAGCGGGATCGGCGTGCCGTCGGAAGCGAGCGACAGCAGGCGATAGAACAGCTTGGCGGTCACGCGCTTGGCCCAGGTTTCACCCTTGCGTTCGGAGCGCATGGCATAGACGACATCGGCCTGTTCGGCCTGCATCTTCTCGATCATCGGGCCCAGAAGTTCGGGCGGGTCCTGCAGGTCGGCGTCGATGATCAGGATCAGCTCACCGTGGCACAGGTCGAGCCCGGCCGAAAGCGCGAGCTGGTGGCCGTGATTTCGCGACAGCTTGAGCGCGAGGACATGCGGGTCGCTCTCGCCCAGCGCGCGGATCATCTCCCAGGTGCGGTCGCGCGAGCCATCGTCGATGAACACCACTTCATAGCTGTCGCCCGCCACGGCGCGCGCCGCATCGCTGACGCGGCGGTGGAGCACGTCGAGGCACGCTTCCTCGTTGTAACAGGGGGCGACGATCGAAAGCCGGGGCCGGTGCCCGCGATAGGGGTCGAAGAAAGGTGCGGGGCCCTGAATATCCCCGATCGGTTTTTCGAACACACTTGCCTCCGGCTGGTTTCCCTGGCCCCAGGCCTAGGCGACAATGGTTAATCGCCGGTTACCTTGGCCGGAGCGTTAACTGAAAAGTTACCTTGTATGTTCAGAGCTTGGCGCCGGACGGGAACTCCACCGCTCCGGAGCAACATCAGGCGAAAGCGAAGTCGATGCAGCACGTATATGGCGCAGAATTTTACGACTACATCAATGCCGGTTCGCGTCAGTCGGCGCGGGAAATCATTCCGCTGGTGCGAGACGCGGTGCGGGTGGAAAGTCTGCTCGACGTCGGTGCCGGACAGGGCGCCTGGGCGGCCGAATGGATGGCCGCCGGTGTGGAAGACATTGCCGCGGTCGATGGCCAGTATGTCGACCGGCGCGCCCTGCTAGTGCCGGCCGCCCGCTTTCATTCGCATGATCTCGCGCAGGCGCTCGACCTGGGGCGGCGGTTCGATCTGGTCCAGTCGCTCGAAGTGGCCGAGCACCTGGCCGAAGATCAGGCCGAGCAATTTGTCGAAAGCCTGACAGCGCATGGCGATGTCGTGCTGTTTTCCGCCGCCGTGCCGCACCAGGGGGGCGAACATCATGTCAACGAACAGTTGCCCGAATACTGGCGCGAGAAATTCGCCCGGCGCGGTTACAGCGCATTCGACTGGCTGCGCCCGCGTATACGGGACAATGCGGGGATCGAACCCTGGTACCGCTTCAATACGGTGATCTACGCAAATGCCCGGGGGGAAACCCAACTGTCGGACGATGTACTGGCGGCGCGGGTTGCCGACGATAACCCTCTCGCCGTTGGCGGTTCCGCCCGATGGCATGCGCGCCGCACCCTGGTTTCGCTGATGCCGCGCGATCTGGTCGATCGGGTGGCAAGCGCCAATGCCGCCCGCAAGGCCCGCGCCTTTCGCAGCCGGGCGCTATGACCGGCCCCGACCGGATAGCTAGCACAGGGAGCAGCGGTATGAC
>JAYRPK010000372.1:0-8562 GCA_041911195.1 Novosphingobium sp.
CGCCTTCTTCAGTTCGATTTCGGCGGCAATCCCGTCGCCGCGCGCCAGATCGGCCCTGGCCTGCCCGATCGCCTTGGCCGCGCCGGGCGCGGGATCGGCCTGCAGCGGCATGGCGAGCACGGCCAGGGCGGCCGCGACCAGCCGCGCGGCCCGCAACAGTCCATTGCACCCGTCAGGGCTGGAGGTCGTACTGCTTGAGCAGGTCATAGAGCGTCGGCCGGCTGATGCCGAGCATCTTCGCGGTAGAGGAGATGTTGCCCTGGCTGCGGGCGAGGGCATGGCGGATGACCTTGCGGTCTGCCTGCTCGCGCGCGGTCTTGAGGTTGAGCGCGGTTGCCTCTTCCTCGCCCGGTTCGGCCAGGTCGAGGTCGAGCGCGGAGACCAGCTTGCCGTCAGCCATGATCGTTGCGCGCTTCACCCGGTTTTCCAGCTCGCGGACATTGCCCGGCCAGTGCCAGGCGTCGATCGCGGCCAGGGCATCGGCGGCGAAGCCCTTGACCTTGGGGTTCATTTCCCTGGCGAACTTGGCAAGGAAGGCCTTGGCCAGCAGCACCGCGTCGCCCGGCCGCTCGGCCAGGCTGGGGATCTTAACGACGATTTCGGCCAGCCGGTAGAACAGATCCTCGCGGAAGGTGCCGGCGGCGATCATCGCCTCCAGGTCCTGGTGAGTGGCGCAGACGATGCGGGTGTCGACCGGGATCGAGCTGCGCGAGCCGATCCGTTCGATCACCCGCTCCTGCAGGAAGCGCAGCAGCTTGACCTGCAGCGGCAGCGGGATGTCGCCGACTTCGTCGAGGAACAGCGTGCCGCCGTGGGCCTGTTCGATCTTGCCCTCGGTGGTCTTGACCGCGCCGGTGAAGGCGCCCTTCTCGTGCCCGAACAGCTCGCTTTCCAGCAGGTTCTCCGGAATCGCCGCGCAGTTGATCGCCACGAAGGCGCCCTGCGCGCGCGAGCTGGCATCGTGCAGGCCGCGCGCCAGCAATTCCTTGCCGGTGCCGCTGGCGCCCAGCAGCATGACCGAGACATTGGTGTTGGCCACTCGCTCGATGGTGCGGGCGACTTTCACCATTTCCGGCGCGGCGGTGATCATCCGGCCGAGCACGCGGTCGTCCTTGGCCCTGGCCGCAAGCTGGCGGTTTTCGGTTTCGATCGTGTGGAGCTGCAGCGCGCGGCGCACGATCAGGCCGATCTGCTCGATGTCGACCGGCTTCTGGTAGAAGTCGTATGCCCCGCGGGCGATCGCCTGCAGCGCGCTCTCGCGCGCACCGTGGCCGGTGGCGACGACCACCTTGGTATCGGGCTTCACCGCCATGATCTCGTCGAGCACGGCAAAGCCCTCGCTGGTGCCATCGGGATCGGGCGGCAGTCCAAGGTCGAGCGTAACCACGTCGGGCGTTTCGGCGCGCAGCGCGGCGAGCGCGGCGGCGCGGTCGCTGGCGACCAGCACTTCGAAATCCTCGTAGGCCCATTTGAGCTGCGCCTGCAGGCCGGGATCGTCCTCGACGACGAGCAGCTTGGGTTTGACGTCGATCATCAGGCGACTCTCTGGTTTGATTGTTCGAATGTATGGAAAATGCCGCTGGCCATGGCGAGCGGCAGGCGGATGACGAAGCGCGAGCCAAGGCCTTCGCGCGATTCGACTTCAAGCCGGCCCTTCATCGCCCGCACCAGCTCGCGCGCCTCGAAGGCGCCGATGCCGAAACCGCCCTGCTTGGACGAGACGAAGGGCTTGAACAGCTTGGCGCGGACGAATTCGGGCGACATGCCGCTGCCGGAATCGACCACGTCGATCGCCGCGCTCAGCCCGTCGCCGGTGATGCCGAGCAAGACTGGCGAATTGGGCTCGCTGGCGTCGACTGCGTTCTGCACCAGGTGCAGCAGCACCTGTTCGAGTGAATCGCGGTTGGCCCGGACCGTGCAGTCATGGCATTCGGCGAGCATGATCGGGTGGCGGGCCTGGTATTGCGCGGCGACCTGGCGCAGCAGCGCGGTCGCATCGACATCCTCGAGCCGCTCGACAGTATTGCCGCCATAGCGCGAAAGCCGCGCCAGCAGGGTGTTGAGCTTGTCCGACGAATTGCGCAGCGTCACCAGCATGTCCTCGCGAAAGGCGGGCTTTTCGGCATGCAGTTCGGCATTGCGCGCCAGCAGGCTGAGCTGGCTCGCCAGGTTCTTGATGTCGTGCATGACAAAGGCGATGCGGCGGTTGAAATCGTCGAAGCGGGCAGCCTCGGCCAGCGCCGCCTGGCTGGCGTGCTCGGCCAGGTAGCTGGCGAGCTGCTGGCTGGCGATGCGTAGCAGATCGAGGTCTTCCCAGTCGAACTTGCGGGCATAGGGCAGCCGGGCCAACACCACGACGCCGACCAGCCTTTCGAAATGGACCAGCGGCACCATGGCCCAGGCGCGCGGGTCTTCGCGGATCCAGGCGGGAATCGCCGCCCCGTCGATCGCGCCCTGCTTGCCGGCGCGCAGGTCGTCGAGATCGGCAATGAACAGGCTGCGCTCGAACGCGACTGCCAGGCTCGACGGCAGGGCCACCGCCGGCACGTCCGCCGAAGGCCATTGCCAGCGCGCGGCAAGCACCAGGTCGCCGGTCTCGCCAGGCGCCAGCAGCAGGCCGGCGGGGCTGTCGGAAATGTCGGCAATCGCCTGGACGATGCGCTCTTCCAGCGGCGAATCCCTGCCGCCGGTCTTGCCCATGGTATTGGTCAGCCGCAGCCATTCCTCGCGATAGTCATAGCGGTGGCGGAACAGGTGCTTGGCCAGCTTTACCCTGACCCAGCCCCGGAAACGGCGGGACGGCAGCATCAGCAGCGCCAGGGTGCTTGCGGCCGCGATGAAGCCGATCGACATCAGCTCGGCGAAGTCGCCGCCGAACCAGGCCAGCCATTGCGACACGCCGACCATGGCGGCGAGATAGGCGGCAATGACCACCAGCGAGATCGAACGGAAGGCCACGGCCCGCGACGGGCTGAACTGCAATTCGTCGCGTCGCTGCCCGGCGCCGAGCGAAATAAGCGAAGCCAGAGCCATGACGGCAAGCCCGCGCATCGCGGCAAGCATGGGCGGCAGGTCGCCGCCCAGGTAGCCGACCATGTAGAGGTTGAGCTCGAAGCCCCACAGGATCGCCAGCGCCAGCGCCGGCCAGCGCAGGAACCGCCGCGCGTGCGATGACGCGCCGGCATAAAGGTTGTGGACCAGGACCAGGCCGCCGATCGCCACCAGCAGGCGGAAGACCGCGACGATCTCGAACACCACTTCGCGGCCCTGCGCGGTCAGCGGCAAGGGCGCCATGACCGAGGCCGTCGCCAGGTGCATCAGTTCGATCACCACCAGCACCAGCATCAGCGGGCGGATCGGCGCCAGGCTGGCATGGCGGCCGTCGCCTTCGAACAGGCGATAGACCACCAGCAGCCAGCCCAGGCTGCACAAGGCTTCGAACAGGGCTTCGCCGGCTTTGCCCGCCAGCGGCGTGGCAAGCGAAATGCACCAGATGCCGGTCAGGGCCAGGGAGATGGCGATGGCCGTGCCCGCCGGCCCGAACCGCGCCGCGCGCTTCGCGGCAATCCAGCCGCCGGCGCACAGCGCCGCCGCGCCGCCAGCGAGGGCAAAGGCCATGGCGGCGATCTGCAGCAGCCCGGGAGCGGCGCCCGCCATCACCGCGCGCCCTCATGCCAGAGCACGACGCGCAAGGTCTGCAGGATGATCAGCAGGTCGAGGAAGGGGGTGTAGTTCTTGGCGTAATACAGATCGAATTCGAGCTTGTGGCGCGAATCCTCGAGATTGGCGCCATAAGGATAGTTGACCTGCGCCCAGCCGGTGATGCCGGGCTTGACCATGTGCCGTTCTGCATAGAAGGGCAGGTGTTCCTCAAGGTCAGCGACGAATTCGGGGCGCTCGGGCCGAGGGCCGACAAAGCTCATGTGGCCCTTGAGCACGCTCCAGGCCTGGGGCAGCTCGTCGATCCGCACCTTGCGGATGAAGCGGCCGATGCGGGTGACGCGCGGATCGTTCTTGGCGGCGAACTGGGCCTTGCCGTCGGCCTCGGCATCGGTGCGCATCGAGCGCAGCTTGATCAGATCGAACGGCTGGCCATAGAGCCCGACGCGGGTCTGGCGGAAGAAGGCCGGGCCCTTGCTGTCGAGCTTCACCAGCAGCGCGAAGAGCACGATCAGCGGCAGGGTCAGGGCCAGCAGCAGCAGGCTGACCGCGACGTCGAACATGCGCTTGGCGACGCTCGACACCGCGCGGCCCGAGGAGAAGCCGTCGGAAAAGATCAGCCAGCTGGGATTGACCGTATCGAGATCGACCCGGCCGGTCTCGCGCTCGATGAAGCTGGAGAAGTCGTTGACGTGGACGCCAGCGGTCTTGATCCGCAAGAGGTCCTGCAAGGGCAGCGAATTGCGCCGCTCTTCCAGCGCCAGCACCACTTCGCTGACCCCCAGGTTCTCGACGAAGCGCTTGAGGTTGTGGATCGCGGTGCGGGCGATGGCTTCCTCGACCACCGGTGTGCTCTCGTTCATGCCGATGAAGCCGACGATGGCAAAGCCGCTTTCCGGCTTGTCGCCCAGCTCGCGCAGCCGTTGCGCGCGCGGGCCGGCGCCCAGCACCAGCACGCGGCGGCGAAACGCCGAAGCGCCCAGGATGCCGCCGACGATCAGCCGGTTGGCCACCAGCAGCACCACCGAAATGCCCATGGTATAGGCTAGGGTCGATCGCCAGAAGGCTTCGGTGCCGACAAGGAAATCGAGGAATGTCAGGGCGATGACGCCCAGCGAAATCGCCACCAGCAGCCGCGCGGCGGCAAATCGCATCGAGCGCAGCGAATCGGCGCCATAAACGCCGACGGCGATCATCGCGGTCAGGAACAGCGTGGCCACTCCGCTATGCGGCCACAGCCGTTCGGCAAGCGGGCCGATGTCGATCCCCAGCTGGCTCGCGCGGATGCGCCATGCCGCTTCGCCGGCGAGCATCAGCAGCGCAATGTCGAACAGCCCCAAAAGGACCACCGCATGCGGGATATAGTGCTTGAAAAGGCGAATCACGATTGGGCTGCCACAGTCTCCTGCCCGCTGCCGGGCGAAACCGGCTCCTAGGGCAAAGACGTAAAATGTCGGTAAATCTGACAGCGGGAGTTATTGGCGGAAATGACGCATTGCCGTGAAAACCGGCTTTTCCAGGCGGCGATTGTCGGCAAGCCTTACATTTTGGCCATGGGCCGGGCCTGCCTTTGTCGCGGCCTCGCCACCGGGTGCGTCAACCATTTGCAAACCATAAGCCAAGCCATTGGGTTAACCCGGCTGGTTTACAGGAAATGGCCATGCGCCGCGTAGCCCCCACCATTCCCGTGTCGCCGGACATGCTGCGGCACTTTGCCGCCCTGACCCTGGTGATCACCGCCGGGCTGGCGATGTTCGCCAGCGGCGAAGGCCAGCAGGTGATCGCCGAACAGGTGCAGCAGCGCGAACTGCGCACGCAGCAGGTCCGCATGGATCGGCAAAAGGCGCAGCAGCAAGCCGTCGTGGTCGATGGCCTGCGGCTGGCCCCCGGCACCAGGCTTGGGGCGGCCGATGTCGATACGCCGCATTTTGATACCGAGGGCCTGTCTGGCCCAATGCAGACGTCCGCCTATCGTGCCGCGGCGCCGGCCGGCGCCGGTCCGGGCGCGTCTGGACCGCAAGGGCTTGTGCTGGACGCCAACGGCACGGTCATCCCGCCGCCTGCGGGGCAAATGCGCCAGCGTCCCAAGCCCGGCCAGCCCCAGAACGCGCGAGCACCCCGCCGATTGACGCAGGAAGATATCGACGCCATCGAAGCGGCCTCCGCCGCGCGCGCCGGGACGCCTCGGTCGGAATAGGGGTGAGAGTCCGTTTCGAAACGGACTCTCAGAAACACTCAGCCGCGAGATAATCGCGCGTCGCCTGGCCGATGATGGCAGCATGGCCATAGGCGGGATGATCGATCGACAGCAGGATCTGGCCATTGCCCTGCTTCCATTCGGCGATCGCTTCGGGAGTGAAGTCGAAGTGGAAGAAGTGGACGGCGCTGGCCTTGCCGTCACTGGCGCGGGTGCGCTCGACATCGCCTTCCTGCCGCGCGCGGATCACATGCGGCCCCACTTGCAAGGCGACGTGGTTCTCCACGCCGCCGATGGTGCGAAGGAACATGTCGCGCCGGTCAGGGTCGGCCACTTCGAACAGCAGGGTGCAGGTCAGTTCGCTGCCTTTGGGCACCATCGGATCGTAGGCGGCCAGCTCGTCGGCGATCTGCGCCTCGCCGCCCTTTTCGATCCGCAGCATCTCCATGATCTGCAGCCACATCGAATCCCAGGTCTCGAACAGCGCAGAGGCATTGGGGCCGACGGCCACGCGGGTCAGCTTCTTGCGCTCCACCGCCTCGGACTTCTTGTCCTTGCGGATGGTCTCGTAGCTGGAGATCGGCATGAGATCGCCGGCGGTGATGGTGCGTGTATCGCGGGGCATGATGATTAGAGTCCGTATGCTAGGGCCATGACTTCGATCGGATGGCCGATGCGCGCCGGGGGCTCGGCGCCGTTGGCCTCGATCACCTGGCGCAGGTGCGGGCCGGCGAGCGGGCATTCCGATACGATCACGTCCGGACTTTCCTTGACCAGGTTCTTGCCGGTGGTCTTGCCCACCTTGATCGCGCGGTCGAAGTTCCTGGTGAATAGGCCCCACTTGCCGCCGTGGCCGGAGCAACGCTCGGTAAGCTGGGGCTTGGCCTCGGGGATGAGTTTCAGCATCTCCACTGCCTTGGGCCCCATGTTCTGGGCGCGGGCATGGCAGGCGAAGTGGACGGTGATCGACTTGGGCATGGCCTCGATCGGGGTGAGGCCCACGTCTTTGGCCAGCCGCACGACATATTCCGAAACGTCAAACGTATGGCGCGATAGCAGGGCAACCGACTCGCTCTCCGGCTCGATCAGCGGCCATTCGAACTTGAGCATCAGCGCGCAGCTGGTGGTGAGCGGGACAATGTCCCAGCCATCCGCAATCAGCGGCGCGAAGTGGGCGGAAATCCGCTCCGCCGCGCTGGCGACGGCGGGCAGGTCGCCGTTCTCGAACTTGGGCATACCGCAGCAATCGGGATATTCGATGCGTACCTGCAGCCCCTGGTGCGCCAGCACCCTGGCGGCGGCAAGGCCCGGGGTGCCGTCGTTGAACTGGTCATGGCAGCCGGCATAGAGCGCGACCTTGCGGCCGAAGGCGGGGCCATCGGGATTGGGCGGCGGCACCAGCGCGGGGGCCTGGTTGGTCAGCGGCGTATCCATGAACGGCGGCACATGCGCGCGCCGGTCGATGCCGACGACGGCTTCCATGACCGGCCGGGTCAGGCTGTTGCCTTCCTTCGCCGCCCAGTTGACCGCGCCCGCGACCATCGATCCGAGCTTGCCGTTGCGCGTCATCTTGGCGAGCTCGCGGTCGACGAGCGGGGTCTCGCCCTTGCGGTTCTCGACCGCGCGGAAGCGCAGCATGAGGTGCGGGAAGTCCAGGTCCCACTCGTGCGGCGGCACATAGGGGCACTTGGTCATGAAGCACATGTCGCACAGGGTGCAGGCATCGACGACCGCCTTGAGCTGTTCCTTGCTCAGGTCATCGACCGATTCGTTGGGGCTCTCGTCGACCGCGTCGAACAGGATGGGGAAGCTGTCGCACAGGTTGAAGCAGCGGCGGCAGCCGTGGCAGATGTCATAGACGCGGCGCAGCTCGGCCTCGAGCGCCACTTCGTCGTACCAGGCTTCATCGCGCCACGGGATCGTATGGCGCGTGGGTGCTTCGAGGCTGCCTTCCATGGGAAGTCCCCTGTTGTTTCAAAGGTGAATGAGGTGCCCGGCCGGCACGTGACCGGCCGGGCGGCCCGAAATCAGACTTCGAGCGTGTCCAGGGTCTTCTGGAACTTGCCGGCGTGGCTCTTTTCGGCCTTGGCGAGGGTTTCGAACCAATCGGCGATTTCGTCGAAACCTTCGTCGCGCGCGGTCTTGGCCATGCCAGGATACATGTCGGTGTATTCGTGGGTCTCGCCCGCGACCGACGCCTTGAGGTTGGCGGCGGTGTTGCCGATCGGCAGGCCGGTGGCCGGATCGCCGGTTTCCTCGAGGTATTCGAGGTGGCCGTGGGCGTGGCCGGTCTCGCCTTCGGCGGTCGAGCGGAAGACGGCGGCGACGTCATTATGGCCTTCGATGTCGGCCTTCTGTGCGAAATAGAGATAGCGGCGATTGGCCTGGCTTTCGCCGGCGAATGCGGCCTTGAGGTTGGCTTCGGTCTGTGTGCCTGCGAGTCCCATGATCCTGCTCCTGTGCTGGGGTTGTCGGTGAGGTGTAAATGGAAGGTCGCCGGCGGAAAAACCATCTGTTTTTTCCGTGCGCAATAATCGGCTTTTTCGATCAAACTTTTGCGAACTGTTCGCAAAGGCGATTTAGGGTCCCCCTCGGGGAGTAACCCCTCCGACTTCAGTCGGATACTGGCTTCAGCCTTCGACTCGTTCAATAGCCTGTAACCTCGGGAAAGTGAGACCGCCTGGAGGGCGTGAAGTCTCACTTTC
>JAYRPK010000373.1:0-3620 GCA_041911195.1 Novosphingobium sp.
CGCGTGCCGTGCTGGTGGAAGTCTATGGCAGGAACCTGGCCGAGCTGGCGGTGGAGCCGATCTCCACCTTCCTGGCCGGGCTAGGCTATGTGCCGCTGGCCAAGACCGTGAAAACCGTGCTGTTTATCGACCCGGCTCATCCCAGCCAGGGCGTATAGTCCAGCGCATAGTCGAGATTGCACGAGCAGGTCCGCCTGCTCGGCTATGAACTGCCCTCGCCGGCCGGGGGCGGATAGCGGCCATGGCGCAATTGTGGAAATAGTGCGCTACCGGCTCTTTCAAATGTTATCGATTGATTTCCAGCGATGGTCTTGTCGTCACCTCAAATCTAGCGCATGATTGCTCTGTGAATTCATGGCTACGGTCTACCCTACAAAGGACGGCCTATAGGAACAGGGCGTGTTTCAACAAAGTACTAGCGCTTCATTTTTGATAAATTCTGCGAATTGATTGTGGGGTATTCAGGCGAATGAGAATTCGAAATCTGCTGGCAGCAGTGTTGCGAACTGTTATCCCCAATGTCGGATTGATACACGAAGCAAAGTGGGAAGCCAAAGCGCTCCTGAGGCATTTCATACGGGGCCGGGCGACTCGCAAGCGGTTCAGGGGCAAGAGGGGCATTTTGGCCAACATCGGTTGCGGTCCTCGGCCCATTCCAGGTTGGGAAAACCTCGACCTCGTAGTCATGCCTGGCATCACCTGCTGGGATTGCCGCCGCGGCATGCCGTTCGAAGATTCGAGTGTTTCCGTCATCTTCTCCGAACACATGTACGAACACCTTGACCGGCCGCATGCATCTGCGAAGTTTCTCGCAGAGTGCCTCCGGTGTATGGAGCCTGGCGGATTATTAAGGCTCGTTGTGCCGGATGCCGAAATGTACCTAGATGCTTATGCAGCAAGAGATTGGGAGCCTTTCGTCGCGAAACGCCCGCTTCAGCCCCGCGATGGCGCATATCACGATCCTTGGCTGGGTCAGGATTACCAAACACGCATGGAAGTGGTGAATTCCATATTTCGACAAGGAACGGAACACAAGTTTGCGTACGACGCGGAGACGCTCATATTGGACCTCACACGGGCCGGCTTCTCCTTTGTGATACACCAGGACTTCGGCAAGAGTGTGATGCCCGCTTTGATAATAGACCGGCCAGAGCGCGCAACCGAAAGTCTCTACGTGGAAGCATTGAAGTGAATTACCTACCTCCTTTCAAGTCTGTCGATCCCAGTCACCCCAGCCAAGGCACATAGCCCAGCGCATAGTCCAGATCGCGCGAGCGCTGGCCGACGACCACTGCGGGATTGCCGGAAACGATGGCATAGGGCTCGACGTCCTTCATCACCACCGCGCCGGCCGCCACCACCGCACCCTCGCCGATGGTCACTCCCGGCATGATCACGGCGCGGTAGGCGATCCAGGCGCGGTCGCCGATTGTCACTTCTCCGCCGTGGTCGGCGAAGACAGGGGAATTGGGGTCGTGTCCCAGCGTCAGGATCGTCGCTTCGGGGCCGATCGATACGTCCGAGCCGATGCGGATGGCGAACTTGCGGCCATCGAGCAGGCAGCCGAAATTGATCACGTTGCGCTCGCCGAGGAACACCTTGCGCCCGTTGAGAAAGCGGCAGCCAAGCTGCACGCCGGCGCCCTTGCCCAGCCCGCCCAGCCACAGCCGCAGCGCCAGCCAGCGCAGCTTGCGCGAGGGCAGCCTGCCGATCATGTAGTTATAGAGAAATGCGGCAAGACTGCCGGCGAAGACCTTCAAGCCCTTGAACCCCCTGTCACAATGACGCCGCAAGCCGGATAGCACATTCGCGGCGCGCCCGGTCAGGAAATGATATCGAGCAGGCCATCGATGTTCCGGGCCCAGGAGGCATGCTCGCGATAGCGGCGGAAAGCCTGGGCGTAGTCGGTGCCGCCCGAACCGATCGCGGCAAGGCCATCGACGATCGCCGAAACCGAATCGGGCTCGACGAACTGGCCCAGCCCGAAGGCCTGCATGGTTTCGCGCAAGGGACCCTGGCCGCCCGAAGCCAACACCGGCTTGTCCCAGTTGGCCGCGATCTGCAGCACGCCGCTCTGCGAAACGAAATGTCCGGCATAGGTCAAGGCAACCACGTCGGCGGCGGCGAACCAGGCGGAGACTTCGCCATCGGGCACATGCTCTTCCACCAGATGGAACCGGCCGACGACGCCCAGCGTCTCGGCCAGCGCGGCATAGTGGCTGCCCGGCCGATCCTGGCGCGAGGACGGCGCGCCGGCCACGACCAGCACCATGGCGGGCACTTCCGCCAGGGCGCGGACCAGCAGGTCGAGGTTCTTGCGGTCGGCAATGTGGCCGAAAGCGAGCACCAGCAGCGCGTCCGGCGAAATCCCCAGCCGCTGGCGCGCATCGAAGGCGGGCGGGTGCTGGGCATAGGCGGAATAGATGCCGTGCGGCACGATGCGCATGGCCAGCCGCGACGGAAGCTGCGCCTCGGGCGGCGGCGGCGCATGGATCAGCCCGCCGTGCAGCGGGGCCAGCGACAGGCGCAGGTTGAGCCGGTGAAGGCAGCGCGGACCCCGCCGGTGCTCGCGCACCGGATCGTGGAAATTGGCGAGATAGCGGACTCCAAGCCGCGCCAGGAACACATGCGGCCAGGCCCAGAACAGCGCGTGATACTCGCTGTTGGCCTCGAGCAGGACGACGCTCGTGCGCCGCTGCAAGATGGCCATGGCCAGCTTGTAATGGTTGGCGATCAGCGCCAGCGCACGCAGCACGCGCGCGGCAAGGCCGGAGCCCTCGACCCGGAACAGGCCCGTCTCGCGCCGATAGGCGGCATCGGCAGATTGCGGGAATTGGGAGGTGCACAGCACTGTCACCGCGCAACCCCTGCGACCCAGCTCATCGGCCTGATAACGGACATATTCGGCGATGCCGCCAATGGCGCTGGGCGCGAAGACAAGCACGCGCAGGTCACTCGCGGGGGGCTTGGTCACCCGGCCGAACCCCATAGCTTCGCGAGGAACGCTTCGGACGAATGGGCCTGTTGCGCCGCCTTGCTGCGCTCGCGGGCAGCCGCACGATAGGCGGCATGATTGTCCGCCATTTCGCGCATGGCGCCTTCGAGCGCGGCCACATCGCCATCGGCCGTGGCGATCCCCGCGCCGGATGCCCCGGCGAATTCCGCCGTCCAGGTGTCCTCGGTATAGATCATCGGAATGCCGGCCGTCGCCGCTTCGACCGCGACTCCCGATATCCGGGCGAAATAGCTTTCGCGGCGATAGGGCAGCAGCATGCAATCGGCCTCGGCCACTGCCCTGTCATAGGCTTGGCTGTCGAGCTGGGCGGTGATGAAAGTCACGCGGGGATCGGCGAGCAAGCGCGGATCGGGCTCGTAGACCGTGCCATCGGCATTGAGGATCGGCTGGTTCCACTGGATGACATAGTGCACCCGGCGGCCCGGCTCGTTGTCCAGCAAGCTGACGATGACTTGCTGCAGCAGGTCGATGCCCTTTTCGAAGCGTGCCGGGCCAAGGCAACTGAACACAAGCGGCTCGTCTGGGGCCTTGTCGGCATGGCCGGTATCGAGGAAGGGTGCAACGCGGGGGCTGGGGAAGACCTGCGGGGCAATGCCGCACAGCA
>JAYRPK010000374.1:0-10411 GCA_041911195.1 Novosphingobium sp.
CGGGCCGGTGCCGAACGTTCCGAAACGTCAGTTTCGGACAAGATGCGCCATTTTTGCCGCAGTGCGTCAAAAAAGCGCTCCGGCGCTTGCCGGAAGGGCTTGTCACAAAACGGTTAGCAATCCCATGTTAAGCGGGAATTCCGCATCGGGCGGTGTTCCCCTTCTGGAGTTGCCTGCCATGGACATGCCCCGCAACAGCCTGCGCCCGGCCGCCAATGCGCCCGCGCGGCGGCGTGGGGCGCTGGACCTGGTCATGGGCTCGCGCTTCGGCAAGCTGCTCGGCAGGCTTGGCATGGCGCCCCGCCCGGCAAGCAGCGAGGGCCTGCTCGATCTGGCCGGCGCGCTGCTTTCGCTGCGCGGCCGCGCTTCCGGCCCGGCCTTGGCCTCCGCCCTGTTCGACCAGTACGAGGCGAGCGGCGTGGCCGCGCGGCAGGCTTTCCTGGCGCAGCTCCACGCCAACTATCAGCGCGATCCCGAAGCGATCGACCGCGCCATTGCCCGCTGGCAGAAGGACCGCGGCGAAGCCGCGGCGCATGCGCTCAACGATGCGACCGAATCGCCCTGCCTGCGGCTGATCAACATGTTGAACCTGGCCCCCGGCGGCACTCGCCGGCTGCTGGCCATGCGCTCCGACCTGCTCGATGCGCCTCCGGGCGATGCCGGGCTCAAGGCGCTCGACGCGGAATTCGCCGATGCCTTCACCGCCTGGTTCAACGCCGGCTTCCTCGAAATGCGCCCGCTGACCTGGGAAACGCCCGCCGCCGTGCTGGAAAAGATCATCAAGTACGAGGCGGTCCACTCGATCGCCGGCTGGGACGACCTGCGTCGCCGGGTCGAGCCGATGGACCGGCGCTGCTATGGCTTCTTCCATCCGCAGATGCCCGACGAACCGCTGATCTTCGTCGAAGTGGCGCTGACCGAGGAAATGCCCGGGGCGATCGACAAGATCCTGTCCGAAAAGCGCAAGCACATCGATCCGCGCAAGGCCAGCTGCGCCATCTTCTATTCGATCTCGAACTGCCAGAAGGGCCTGCTGGGCATTCCCTTCGGCAATTTCCTGATCAAGCGCGTCGCCGGGCTGCTGAGCGAGGAATTGCCGCAGTTGAAGACCTTCGCCACCCTGTCGCCGGTTCCCGGCTTTGCCGCCTGGCTGAAGCAGGAACAGGGCGAAGGCGCCAAGGCTCCGTCGGATCGCGAGCTGCGCACGCTGGCGGCGAAATACCTGGTGAACGGCCGGTCGAAGCGGGGGCAGGTGCTCGATTCGGTAGCCCGCTTCCACCTCGGCAACGGCGCGCGGCTGGAAGCGATCCATACCGGAGCCGACATGTCGGCCAATGGCCTCAAGCAATCGCACGGCGTGATGGTGAACTACGTCTACGACATGGCCGAGATCGAGGCGAACCACTTCGCGCTGTTCGAGCTCGACACCGTGCCGGCGTCGAAGGCGGTGATGGCGCTGGTCGAAGCCGGCCAGCCCAAGACGGATAAGGCGGGCAAGAAGGCGGCGTAGCCCGGCCGGGCTTCAGTGCCCGGGGAAATCCATCAGCGATTCGACGACCAGCCCCGCCTCGCGCAATCTCGCCGCACCACCCAGGCCCGGCAGGTCGATGACGAACAGCGCGTCCTGCACTCTCGCGCCTGCCCGGCATAGCAGTGTCAC
This sequence comes from Novosphingobium sp., assembly GCA_041911195.1. Lineage (GTDB taxonomy): Bacteria > Pseudomonadota > Alphaproteobacteria > Sphingomonadales > Sphingomonadaceae > Novosphingobium. Next base: position 1,661 of record JAYRPK010000374.1, read on the forward strand.
CGCCGCTACCGCAGTGCCGCCGGTAGCGATTAGATCGTCCACCAGCACGAAGCGCTGGCCGTCCGCCACCGCGCCGGGATCGACTTCCAGGGTATCGGTGCCGTATTCCAGCGCATAGTCGATGGCGAGTACCGGCACCGGCAGCTTGCCCGGCTTGCGCACCGGCACAAAGGGCAGGGCAAGCTTTGCCGCCACCGCCGCTCCGAAAATGAACCCGCGCGCCTCGATCCCGGCTATCGCCTGGGCATCGGCCGCGCTTGCCCGGGCAGCGAGATGATCGATCGTGGCGGCAAGGCCCGGACCATGGCCGATCAGCGTCGTGATGTCGCGGAACAGGATGCCGGCCTTGGGAAAGTCCGGCACGGTGCGGATCAGGCCTTTGAGATCGGCGGGAGTCATTTGCTGTCCCCAATGCAAGACGCCCCTCGCATCGCGGGATGCAAGGGGCGCATATTGCTCACGTTAGTGAAAGATCAGTGCTTCTTGTCAGCCCAGATGTTCCGGTAGGACAGATAGGCCAGAACCGTGGCGAACAGCAGGAATGCCAGCACCGGCCAACCGGTCTGATTGCGCTTTTCCAGCTTGGGCTCCGCAGTCCAGACGAGGAACGCCGAAACGTCCTGGGCCATCTGATCGACGGTCGCCTTGGGATTGCCTTCACCATAGGTCACCTGGCCTTCAGCCGTCAGCGGCGGCGCCATGGCGATGTTGAGGTTGGCGAAATAGGGGTTGAAGTGCAGGCCATCGGGCGTCTTGGCGTCCGGATAGGCCTTGAGCAGTTCGACGCCCGCTTCGTTCTTGAAGCCCGCCTGATCGGTGTAGCCGGTCAGCAGCGAACGGACATAGGCAGCGCCGCCGTGACGGGCCTTGGTGATCAGCGAGAGATCGGGCGGCGAGCCCTGGCCGCCATAGATCACCGGCGGGAACCGGTCGGTCGGCTTGCCCGGGCTGGTCTTAACCTCGCCGGTCGCCGGATTGTAGACCGGAACCTGCGCCTTGGCGGCAATCGCCTTCACTTCGGCCTCGGTATAGCCGAGCTGTTCCAGGTCGCGGTAGGCGACAAGGCGCAGCGAATGGCAGGCCGCGCAGACTTCCTGATAGACCTGGAAGCCGCGCTGCAGCTGCTGGCGGTCGAACTTGCCGAACATGCCGTCGCTCGACAGGGCGAGGTGCTTGGGGTGCGCGATGTGGAACTGCGATTCCACCGTCTTGGGCAGACCTTCCTGCGAAAGGTTGATCGCGCCCAGGATCATCGACCAGGCGAGCGCGGCCACGAAGAACAGGCCACCGAGAATGGAGAAGATGCGGATCATGGGATTCTCTTTCCGTCTCGCTGGGGTTCAGGCCGGCTTGCCGAGCGCGGCAGCTTCATCCTTGCCGAGCACGGCCTCGGTGATCGAGAACGGCAGCGGATCGGGCCGTTCGATCGAGGACACGATCGGCAGGATGATGAGGAAGTGGGCGAAGTAGTAGAGCGAAGCCAGCTGGCTGGCGAGCACGTAGGGCTCTGCCGCCGGAGCACCGCCGCAATAGAACAGCACCGCCATGGCCGGGATCAGGCCGAACCAGAAGAACTTCTTGAACAGCGGCCGGTAGTGGCCCGAACGGACCGGCGACTTGTCCAGCCAGGGCAGGAAGAACCACACCAGGATGGCGCTGAACATGGCGAGCACGCCCATCAGCTTGGCCGGCACGAACAGGAAGTCCTGGGTGAAGGCGCGCAGGATGGCGTAGAACGGCCAGAAGTACCATTCGGGAACGATGTGCGCCGGAGTACTCATCGGGTTTGCCGGAATGTAGTTGTCCGGGTGGCCGAGATAGTTCGGCGCGAAGAACACCACCGCGCTGTAGATGATCAGGAAGGCGAGCGCCGCCCAGCCATCCTTGGCGATGAAATAGGGGAAGAAGGGAACGGTATCGCTCTCGCTCTTCACTTCGACGCCGGTCGGGTTCGAGGAGCCCGGGATATGCAGCGCCCAGATGTGCAGCACGACCACGCCGACGATCACGAAGGGCAGCAGGTAGTGCAGCGAGAAGAAGCGGTTCAATGCGGCATTATCCGGCGCGAAACCGCCCAGCAGCCAGGTCTGGATCGGCTCGCCGACGAAGGGAATCGCGCCGAACAGGCCGGTGATCACCTTGGCGCCCCAGAAGCTCATCTGGCCCCAGGGAAGCACGTAGCCCATGAACGCAGTGGCCATCATCAGCAGGAAGATGATCACGCCCAAGAGCCAGACCATTTCGCGCGGCGCCTTGTAGGAACCGAAGAAAAAGCCGCGGAAGATGTGGATGTAGATCACCACGAAGAAGGCCGAGGCACCGTTGGCGTGCATGTAGCGCATCAGCCAGCCCCAGTTGACGTCGCGCATGATGTGCTCGACCGAATCGAAGGCAATGCCACCGTTCGCCGCGTAATGCATGGCGAGCACCACGCCGGTGACGATCTGGATGCCCAGGCAGATCAGCGCCAGGAAACCGAAGTTCCACCAGTAATTGATGTTGCGCGGCACCGGATAGCCCGAGCCGATCGCGTTGTAGACGAAGCGCGGCAGCGGCAGCTTCTCGTCCATCCATTGCATGAAGGGATGGCTCGGCTTGTATTCCTTGGCCCAGGGAAAGCTCATTGTGTTCTACCTCAGCCGATCTTGACGACAGTGTCGGATGTGAAAGCGTATTCCGGAACCTCGAGGTTCTTGGGAGCGGGGCCCTTGCGGATACGTGCGGCGGTATCATAGTGCGAACCGTGGCAGGGGCAGAAATATCCGCCGAACTCGCCCTTCACCTCGCCTTCGCCGGCGCCCAGCGGCACGCAGCCCAGGTGGGTGCAGACACCCATGGTGATCAGCCAGTTCTGCTTGCCTTCCTTGGTCCGCTCGGCAAGCGTCTGCGGATCGCGCAGCGAACCGGCATCGACCTTGTTCGCCGACTCGACTTCAGCCGGCGTCAGGTTGCGGATGAACAGCGGCTGCTTGCGGAACACGGCCTTGATCGCCTGTCCAGGCTTGATCGCGGAGACATCGACTTCGGTCGAGCTCTCGGCCAGCACGTCGGCCGACGGGCTCATCTGGCTGACCAGCGGGATCAGGGTGAGAAGCCCGCCGACTCCCGCCGCGCTGACAGCGGCCACATTGATGAAGTCGCGACGACGAACGCCATCCCCGGTGGCTTCTTCCGGAGTGGCGGTGCCCGCATCTGTTGCCATGATCTAATCTAGCCTTGCTCTGCACGCCCGCTTCCCTTGGGAAGCAGGCCGGAAATTCGAACGTTCGGTGCGCCTGGTAGGGACCCCCTGATCCGCCTGCATCCTTTGCCGGGCCATCAGGGAAGAACCCGGACAGACCACGGGCCGGGACCGGCTTGGGGCGCCTGATAGACGCGAAAATCCGCCCTGCCAACCGTGTTTTTGGGCTTTTTCACTGCCCTATTCAGATGGGCTTTGAGTCGGTTCCGAAACTCGCAAAAGAGCGAGTTTCGGGGCCACCGCCCACCCCGCTCCCCCGGCCCAACCACCCGGTCATCGTACCCACAGGGTGGTTGGGCCGGGGGAGCGGGGCGGGCGGTGGCGATCTCCAGACAGCTACTTAATCGAGGCCGATCAGCGAGATTTGCCGGCCATATGTAGCCTGCCCCAGGTGGGTCGCGCGGCGGAAGGAATAGAAGCGATCGGGGGTGGAATAGGTATCGAGCCCCAGCTTCTCGACCTGCCCGATTCCTTGCGATTCAAGCCGGTGGGCAACGTAGGATTCGAGATCAAAGTGCAGATGCCCGGCTCTTCCGGGTGCGAAAAAGCGCGCGTTTCCTGCATCTTCGGCATGGAAGCGCTGGGCAAATTGCTCGTCCACTTCGTAGCTGGCCTGGCCGATGCACGGGCCAATCGCAGCGACGATCTCTGCGCGCCGCGCGCCCAGCGATTCCATTGCGGCTATGGTCTCGTCGGTGACTCCCGCCAGCGCGCCCTTCCAGCCGGCATGGGCCGCGCCGACGACTCCCGCCTTGCGATCGGCGAGAAGCACCGGGGCGCAATCGGCCGTGACAATGGCCAGCAGCAGCCCGCACCGGGCTGTGACCAGCGCGTCGGCCTCGGGGCGCATATGGTCGCCCCAGGGCTCTGTAACCGTGACGCAGGTAGGCGAATGCACCTGGTAGACGCTGACCAGGCTTGCGCCGGGCATGACCGCTTCGGCGGCACGCCTGCGGTTCTCCGCGACATCGGCCGGCTCGTCGCCCGAGCCGAGCCCGCAGTTGAGCCCCGCCACCTCGCCCTGCGACACCCCGCCGCGCCGCGACAAGAAGCCATGCGGCACGCCCGACAGAACGCCTGCGCGAATCGGCTCCAGGCTATTGGCCAAGGCTCTTGTCCACCTGCTCGCGGGTGTCGCGCGACAGATCGGGCATGGCGGCGATTCGCTCCAGCTCGGCGCGCATCAAGGCCGAACGCCCCGCCTCGATCCGCCGCCAGCGCCCCAAGGGGGGAACGAAGCGCGCGGCGGTCTGCGCATTGACCGGATCGAGCAGCATGATGAGGTCGGCGATCATGCGATAGCCCTCGCCACCCGGCGCATGGAACGCCGCCTGATTGCCGGCCAGCGCCATGTAGAGCGCCCGCACCCGGTTGGGATTGGCCAGGGTGAAGTCCTTGTGCTTCGACAGCTCCTTCACATGCGCCAGCACATCGGGGTGGAGCGAGCCGGCCTGCAGAGTGAACCATTTGTCGACCACCAACGGGTTGCCGGCATAGCGCTGGTAGAAGTCCGCCAGCGCTGCTTCCCGCTCGGGCGCCTGCAGCCCGCACAGCACCATCAGTGCGCCTTGCCGGTCGGTCATGTTGTCGGCCGTGCGATACTGTTCGCTGGCGCGGCGCGCGGCTTCGGCCGGGGCTCCGGCGGCGAGATAGACCAGCGCCTGGGTCTTGATCTTGCGCGCGCCGCGGGCCTTGGCATCGCGGCCATAGGGCACGGCCACGGCGCGGTCGTGCAATGCGATCAGTGCGCCGTGCAGCTCGCGCGCCAGCCAGGCCTTGAGCGCCTCGCGCTCGGTGCGAATCGCGCCCGGATCGGCGAGCGCCATCTGCTCGGCGATGTAGCTTTCGGCCGGCAGCACCATCAGCTCGCCGCGCATCAGGTCGTCGAGCGCCTCATCGGCGAGGATCGCGGCCATGGCCCGGCCGATTCGCTCGCGCCCGGCATCGCGCTCCGCCTCGCACAGCATGCCGCCGCCGACCGCCGCGACGAGATGCCGCAAGACCAGGCTCTGCAGCGCCTCGTAGCGGGCGAAGGGATCGTCGTCGTGCGCGGCGAGGAAGACCAGGTCGTCGTCCGTCACGTCGGCATCGATCGCCACCGGCGCAGAGAAGCCGCGGTTGATCGACAGCACCGGGCGTGCGGCGAAGCCATCGAAGCTGTAGGAGGCGCTCGCCCTGTCGAGCACGATCAGCTTCTCGCCATCATGCCTGCCGCTGGCGCGGTCGAGCAGGGCGAGGCGCAAGGGGATCGGCATCGGCTGCTTTTCGGGCTGGCCGGGCGTGGCCGGCACCTGCTGTTCGAGGTGCAGCGTGGCCGTGCCCGCCGCATGCTCGAGCCGCGCCTTCACATGAGGCGTGCCCGCCTGCGAATACCACAGGCGGAACTGCTTCAGGTCGAGCCCCGCGCCCTCCTCGATCGCCTTGACGAAGTCTTCGCAGGTCGCCGCCTCGCCGTCGTGACGGGAGAAATAGAGGTCGGTGCCCTGCCGGAACCGCTTTGGCCCCGCCATGGTTCGCATCATGCGGATCACCTCGGCGCCCTTGTTGTAGACCGTCGAGGTGTAGAAGTTCGAGATCTCCTGGTAGCTATCCGGCCGGATCGGGTGCGCCAGTGGCCCCGAATCCTCGGGGAATTGCGCCTGGCGCAAAACCCGCACGTCCTCGATCCGCTTGACCGGCTCGCTCGCCATGTCGGCGCTGAACAACTGGTCGCGCAGCACGGTGAAGCCTTCCTTGAGGCTCAACTGGAACCAGTCGCGGCAGGTGACGCGGTTGCCCGACCAGTTGTGGAAGTATTCGTGGCCGATCACACCCTCGATGGCGTCATAGTCGCCATCGGTCGCGGTTTCCGGGTCGGCCAGGACGTAGCGCGTGTTGAAGACGTTGAGCCCCTTGTTCTCCATCGCTCCCATGTTGAAGTCGGACACGGCGACAATGTTGTACTGATCGAGATCGTATTCGCGGCCGAACGCCTCTTCGTCCCACTTCATCGAGGCGATCAACGAATCCATCGCATGCTGGGTGCGTTCCAGGTCTCCCTCGCGCACCCAGATGGCGCACTGGACCTTGCGGCCGGACAGGGTCGTGAACGTCTGGCGATTGGCGACAAGTTGCCCCGCCACCAATGCGAACAGGTAGCTCGGCTTGGGCCAGGGATCGCGCCATTCGGCCCAGTGCGAGCCATCCGCAGACTCGCCGCTGGCGGTGCAATCGCCGTTGGAGAGGAGGACGGGGAACTTGCCCTTGTCGCCCTCCATCCGGACTCGATAGGTCGAGAGCACGTCGGGCCGGTCGGGGAAGAAGGTAATCCGCCGGAACCCTTCCGCCTCGCACTGGGTGCAGAGCATCTTGTTCGAGGCATAGAGGCCCATGAGCTGCGAATTGGCGGCGGGATGGATCAGGGTCTCGATCGAGATCCGGTGTTCCTCGCCGGGCAGCTCGATTAGGAGATCGTCGCCCTCCATGCGCCAGTCGTTGACTGCCCTGCCATCGACTTCGACCGAGAGCGCGGCAATGCCGTCGCCGTTGAGCCGGATAGCGGAGCCGCCGCTGCCATTGGGGTTGCGCTTCACCGAGAGGGTGGAGCGCACCTTGGTCTCATCCAGCCCCAGCGCGAAGTGCAGCGCGACTTCGGGCACCAACCATTCGGGCGGGCGATAGTTCTCGCGGTGGATGGTGACGGGCGGGGCGGGGGCTTCGGGGGTTTGGGCGATGTCCATCGGGGTTACTTAGGACGTGCCGCGCACAAGTTAAATCCTCCCCTGCAAGGGGAGGTGGATCGCGCGCAGCGCGAGACGGAGGGGTGACGCGCTCTCGATAGCGGGATACCCCTCCGTCAGCCGCTTCGCGACTGCCACCTCCCCTTGCAGGGGAGGATCGAAGGGATTTTCATTGTGCCGTTTCCACCCTAGGCAACCCCCATGCCCCGCATGTTCCTCTTCGGCCTCGGCTACTGCGGCACTCGCATCGCCCGCGCATTGGAAGCGCGGGGCTGGGAACTGGTTTCGACCGGCAGGGAAGGAACCCTGTCGTTCGACGATTCGGGCACGGTCCGCATGGCCCTGGCCGATGCCGGCCACGTCCTGTCCTCCGTCCCGCCCGGCGGCGAGGGGCTGGACCCGGTGCTGGAGCGCTATGGGGATGCGCTGAGCGGCAAATGGCTAGGCTACCTCTCCTCCACCGGCGTCTATGGCGACACGCAGGGCGCCTGGGTGGACGAGACCGCCGCCACCGGCAAGGGCCGCCGCGCCGCCCGCGCCGAGTGCGACGCACAGTGGCTGAGCCTTGATGCCCGCGTCTTCCGCCTCCCCGGCATCTACGGCCACGGGCGGTCGGCGCTGGATCGCGTGCGGGAAGGAAAGGCGCACCGGATTGACCTGCCGGGGCAGGTGTTCAGCCGGGTGCATGTGGACGATATCGTCAGCGGGGTACTGCTGGCAATGGGGTTGGCCCCCGGTTCCTCCCCTTGCAGGGGAGGACCGGAACCCGAAGCCCCGCCCGGCGCCTACAACCTCGCCGACGACCTGCCCTGCCACCAGAACCTGGTGATCGAGGAGGCCTGCCGCCTGCTGGGCGCGGCACCGCCGCCGCTGCAATCGCTGGGCGAAGCCGGGCTCTCCCCCATGGCCCGCGCCTTTTACGCCGAGAACCGCAGGATCGCGAATGGCAAGGCGAAGCGGGTGCTGGGGTGGAGGCCGAGCTATGCAAATTTCGGGGAGGGGTTGCGGGCGATATTCGACTGCAACGGCGGGAAGAATTCGGACGGTAGGACTACCACCAACTCGGAGGATTCCACCGCCATTCCCCTTCAGCGATGAATACGGCTGTCATGGCAAACATCATCGTTGCGAATATGAACGACCAAACGCTGACGTGAAATCCTTGTGAGCGGCGCACGGTACCAAAGTCGCTTGAGCGTCGAATGCTCTGTCCTTTGAAAAAGCATCCCACCCACAAGAAACCCATGACGGGTACAATGTAGTCTCCCTCTCCAAAAATCCATAACAACGGCAGGGAGACGAGGACAGGTAACACGATCCAGATTTTTGCCGCGTTTATTCCAGCAAGGGTGGTGAAGCTCCCCAGGGCGGCTGATTGTGAAGGCTTGTGAAGTTTATCGTCACTCATGAAGCCTAAGTCTGCCAAAGAGAATGATGGTCCGCAACTAGGACAAGCCGGACTGACAGCCCCCTATCACAACCCCGCCACCGCCCTCGCCAGCGCGCTCAAGTGCACTTTATCGCCATTGCGCCTCTAAACTACCCGCCCGGCCTACCGTGAAGGCAGCGCGAACTGGTGAACAAAGCGCATCGACACCCCCGTCTCCCCCGCCGCGCGGCGGGCCGGATTGGTGATGTGCTGGTCGAAGATGTACAGCGACTCGGTCGACTTGTCGGGCAGCACGCGCCGCTCGCCCACGGCGTGGATATGGATATCGCCCTGATCGCCATCCATCGGCCGGATCGGGGCGAACCCGCCCTTCGACCTTTCGTAGCGGTCGGCAATGGCGC
>JAYRPK010000375.1:0-8689 GCA_041911195.1 Novosphingobium sp.
AGGAACGCTTCGGACGAATGGGCCTGCTGCGCCGCCTTGCTGCACTCGCGTGCGAGACTGCGGTAACGGGCATGGTTGTCCGCCATTTCGCGCATGGCGCTCACAAGGGCGGACACATCTCCATCGGCGACCGCCAGCCCTGCGCCAGACTCGGCAACGAAGTCCGCCGTCCAGGTGTCCTCGGTGTAGATCATCGGAATGCCAGCCGTCGCCGCTTCGACCGCCACGCCCGAAATACGGGCAAAATAGCTTTCGCGGCGATAGGGCAGCAGCATGCAATCGGCCTCGGCCACTGCCCTGTCATAGGCCTCGCTGTCGAGTTGGGCGGTGATGAAGGTCACCCGGGGATCGGCTAACAAGCGCGGATCTGGCTCGTAGACCGTGCCATCGGCATTGTGGATCGGCTGGTTCCACTGGATGACATAGTGCACCCGGCGGCCCGGCTCGTTGTCCAGCAAGCTGACGATGGCTTGCTGCAGCAGGTCGATGCCCTTTTCGAAGCGTGCCGGGCCAAGGCAACTGAACACCAGCGGCTCGTCTGGGGCCTTGTCGGCATGGCCGGTATCGAGGAAGGGTGCGACGCGGGGGCTGGGGAAGACCTGCGGGGCAATGCCGCACAGCAGCTCGTATTCGCGCGCCAGCCGCGAGCTATCGGTGGCGAAGGCAGCCCGGCCCTTGCGCAAGGCCCCGGCAAAGCTGCGCAGCGCCCATTCGAACACCTTGGCCGAGCGCTTGAAAAAGGGCGTGCTGCTGCCCGGCGCATAAGCCCCGGCATTGTTGCGGAACAACAGCACCATGCGCCCGATTCGCTTGCGCTGGACCAGCAGCAGCAGCCGCCAGCCCCAGATGTGATGGATCACCACTGTCGGCGCGAACAGACAATCGAACGGGCCGTGTTGGCGCACGAAGCGGTTCATCGTGCGCAGCACCAGCCAGTTGTGCCGCGCAATGCCAAGGTAACGCCACCAGGCCCTGGGATGGGCATAGACGCCATCCCAATTGGTGCGGGCGAACAGGGGGTGGGCGTTGATTTCGGCGGCAATGGCCGGATCGATCTGGCAATGCGCACCGACGGTGACAGCCACGCCCTCCCTCTGGTTGAGCTCGGCAACGGATTTCACATATTCGTACCAGTGCCCGACCCGGCCCTTCAGGGCTTCCTCGACCACGAGGAGGCGCTTGCCGGCCAGCCCTTCCGCCATGGGGTCAGCCATCGAGGCTAGCAGCGTACCATTCGACCGTGCGCCGCAAACCCTGCTCGATCGAAGTGCGCGCTGTCCAGCCAAGCTCTTCGCGCACCCGCGTGACGTCGAGCCGGCGCTTCTTCACCCCGGTGAAGCGGTTGGGGTTGTAGGCTATCTCGCCCTGGAAGCCGGCGGCGGCCTGGATGGTCTTTGCTATCTGGGCGATCGAGAATGAATCGCCCATGCCCAGGTTGAGCATGTCGGCGTCCGAATGTAGCGCCGCCTCGATGATGCCGTCGGCCGCGTCCTCGACGTAGAGGAACTCGCGCTCCTGCGTGCCGTCACCCCAGACCTCGACACTCGCCGCACCGGCCCGCGCGCCGCGCACGAACTTGCCGATCAGCGCGCCGACCACGTGCGAATCCTCGGCGAAGCTGTCGTCCGGGCCATAGACCGTGGGCAGCACGACACTGGTCGCCTTGAGCCCGCATTCCTGCCGGTAGGCGCGCTGGCCGATCAGCATGGCCTTCTTGGTCAGCGCATAGGCGAACAGATAGTCCTCCGGCTCGTGCCCCCAGACGTCGCTCTCCGGGTGCGCGCGTTCGAGCGAGGGGTAGATGCAATAGGAAAGGATCGAAGTGAGCTTGGCCTCGGGGAAATAGCGCTTCCAACCCTCCAGCATGTTCACGTTGATCTTGAAGTTGACGTTGAACTGGGTCGCCGGGTGCCTAACCGGCCAGTCGCCCGCCTTGTAGAGCGCGGCGAGGTGCACGATGTGGTCGCAATCGTATTGCTGCCGCTGCGCGTCGAGCCAGGCGAAGAACGCCGCCTCGTCGGCGATATCGACCACGCTGGTTCCCACCGGCACCAGGTTCGCATCGGGAAACCGCTCGGCCAGCCGGCGCATCAGCGTCTTGCCGACAAAGCCGGTGGCGCCTGTGACGATGACGTTCTTCATACGGTCTCGTATGCCCCGCCGGGGCCGACAATGCGCACTTCCGGCACAGTGACGATGAACCGGCCGCCGCCCTGCAGGTAGGCGTCGAACTTGCCGACGAGGAAGTCGATGAAGTTCCACGACAGCACCAGGTAATAGTCCGGTGTGTCGGTCACCGTCTTCTCGTCCACCACCGGGATGTGGGTTCCCGGCGTGACCCGGCCGAACTTGAACTCGTTGACCTCGGTGACCTGCTCGATCAGCTCGGGGCCGATCTTCGCATAGTTCAGCACCGTGCTGCCCTTGACCGGCGCGCCCAGCGCAAAGACGCGCTTGCCCTCCGCCTTCAGCCGTTCGAGCAGCGCCTTCAGCGTCGCCATGTTGTGGGCGATGCGGGCGGCAAAAAGGTCGTAGGTGTTGCGCTCATAGAGCCCGGCAGCCGCTTCCGCCGCGATCGCCTCGGCCACCGCCGGGGTCGTCGGCAGGCTATTCTCCTCGCGGCAGACGTAAAGGATGAAGGAGCCGCCGTGGATCGGCGAAAACTCCACGTCCTGGATGCGCAGACCGTGCTCGCCGAACAGCCGCGTCAACGGCCCCAGCGAATGGATGCAGCTATGCTCGTGGTAGAAATGGTCGAACTCGTTGAACTCGATCAGGTCCTTGAGGTTGACCCCCTGCACCACGAAAAACGAATTGGGGCCCATCACTTCGGTCAGCCCGCGCACGAAATCGTGCAGGTCGGGCACGTGATAAAACACGGCGGTGGCAGTGATCACTTCCGGGCAGACGCCGAGCTGGCGCAGCGACTTGCCGGTCTCGTGGTTCCAGAATTGCTGGAACACCGTCACGCCCTTGCCCCGCGCCAGCCGCCCGGGCCGTTCGGAAGGATCGACGCCGAGCACGCGCATGCCGCTGGCGGCAAAGGCCTGCAGCAGGGTGCCGTCGTTGCAGCCGACATCGATGACCAGATCGTTGGGCTTGAGGCCCAGTTTCGCGACGACATGCGGCGCCAGCGCCTGGAAGTGGCGCACCACCGGCTCGCTGGTGCCGGTAACATAGGGATGATCGCGGAAAAGCAGTTCCTGCGAGGGGAACTCGGCGATCTGCACTTCCCAGCATTCCTCGCAGACCATCATGGCCAGCGGGAATGTGACTTCGCTTGCCAGTTCCTCGGCAAAGAGGAAATGGTTGCCGTTGGGCTGGTCGCCGCAATCGATGAACTGGTGCAGTCGCTCGCCGCCGCAAACCATGCAATGTTGTCGTTTCATCGGCTTGCGGGACTTTCCTGGCTGATATGGCTTGCGCCGGGGCACCTAGCGGAAGCGCATGGCGGGGGGCAAGCGGCGATCATGCCGCGCCTGCCAGGGCGGATAGCCGCGTTTCGAACTGGCGCAAGATCGTTTCGCGTTGCCAATGGCTTTGAGCCCGCCGCGCCGCACCCTGGCCAAGCTGCGCGGCCTTGGCGGGCTCGTCGATCAGGCGGACGATCGCATCGGCGAAGGCTCGCGCATCGCCGGGCTCGACTACCAGCCCGCAGCCCGCGACCTCGGCAGCCAGCCCGGTTCCTTCGCCGGCCGTGGCGACGACCGGGCGGCCGGACAGCAGCATGTTGGTGAGCTTGGACGGCAGCACCAGGTCCGCCGCACCGGGGATCTGCGGCAGCAAGTGGACCGAAGCAAGCGCGAGCAGCCCGCCCATGCGCTCCGCCGGTTGCAGGCCGTGCAACTGCACATTGCCCAGCCCGGCGCATTGCTCCTCGAGCCGCGCCCGGCCCGCCCCTTCGCCGCAGATGACGAAGACCAGGTCTTGGCGGGCGGCCAGCAGGTGCGCCGCCTCGACGACCAGCTCGATCCCCTGCTTGTTGGCAATGTTACCCGAATAGAGCGCGACATGGCGCCCGCCCAGGCCCCATTGCGCGCGGTAGCGTTCGGCCTCCTCGGCATTGGGCGCGAACTGGCCATTGGCCCAGTTACGCAATTCATAGGTCCGTTCGGCGGCAATGCCCTTGTCCCGCAGCCGCGCGACCATCTGCGGGCTGATCGCCGAAACGCAATGGCCCAGCCCGAGCAGGCGGCGTTCGAGCCAGAGCGCAAGCCGCGCCGCCAGCCCCGGCTTGAGCAGCCCGGTGGCGAAGGCGGCTTCCGCTTCGAAATCCTGGACATGAACCCACAGCCTGGCCCGCGCGCACCGGGCCGCAAGCCAGGCCACCGGCACGCCCAGCAGCGACGGCGCGACAGTGAACACCGCATCGGGGCGCTGCCGCCGCGCGGCGCGGCATGCGGGGATCAGCGACGAGAGCGAGAACGAGGCGAGGTGCACCAGCCGCTTCAGCCCGCCCGGCTTGGCCGGGATGTAATGCCGGCAGCGCCGCACGGTAACGCCCTGTTCAACCCGCCGCTCGCCCGCGCCGGAGCTGCCTTCGCGGCGCTTCCATTCCGGATAGTAGGGCTCGCCTGCCACAACTTCGACCTCGTGGCCATTGTCCGCCGGCCATTCGCAAAGGCCAGCCGTATAAGGCCCGATGCCGACCGGTTCGGGCGCGTAGTTGAGGCCGATGACGAGAACCTTCACGCGCGGTGGTCTCGGCGCTCAGGAGTCAGGCGCTCGCGCCATGCGCGCTTCGCCGGACAGGTAACGGCGATAGACATCGGCGATGCCATCTTCGAGTTCAATCCGCGGCCGCCAGCCCAAGGCCATGATCTGCGAGCTATCCATAAACTTTCGCGGCGTGCCGTCGGGCCGCGAGGGATCGCAATCGATACGCCCGGCAAAGCCGACAACGCCCGCCACCGTTTCCGCAAGGGCGCGAATGGTCACTTCATGACCCGACCCGACATTGATATGGCTTTCCTCGCTATAGGCCTCGAGCAGAAAGGCGCAGGCCTCGGCCAGGTCATCGACATGCAGCAGTTCGCGCAAGGGTGCGCCCGTGCCCCAGATGGTCATCGCCTCCGCCCCGGCCAGCTTTGCCTCGTGCGCCTTGCGGATCAGCGCGGGCAGGACATGCGAGCTTTCGAGGTCGAAATTGTCGCCCGGGCCATAAAGGTTAGTCGGCATGGCGCTGATGAAGTCGCAGCCGTATTGCCGGCGATAGGCCTGGCACAGCTTGATCCCGGCGATCTTGGCGACGGCATACCACTGGTTGGTCGCCTCGAGCGGACCAGTGAGCAAGGCTTCCTCGCGCATCGGCTGCGCCGCATCGCGCGGGTAGATGCACGAGGAGCCGAGGAACAGCAGCTTCTCGACCCCCGATCCCCGCGCCGCCTCGATCAGGTTCGCCTCGATCATCAGGTTGTCGTAGATGAATTCCGCCGGGCGGCTGTCGTTGGCCTGGATGCCTCCGACCCGCGCGGCGGCGATCACTACCGCCTGCGGGCGCTCGGCCGCGAACCAGGCGCGCACCGCGGCCTGCTCGCGCAGGTCGAGCGAGCGCGGCGAAGTCAGCACTTGGCAGTTCTCGCTTTCCAGCCGCCGGACAATGGCCGAGCCGACCATGCCCATGTGCCCCGCCACATAGATGCGCTTTCCGGCCAGCGGATAGGGCATGGTCAGGCTGCGGCGCCCTGGCCGCGCAGCACGGCAAGGTCCGCCTCGACCATTTCACGCGCCAGTTCCCGCGCGCTGGTTTCATGCTTCCAGCCCAGCTTGCGTTCGGCCTTGCTGGCATCGCCGATCAGCAGATCGACTTCGGTGGGGCGGAAATAGCGCGGGTCGATCTCGACCATGCATTGGCCGGTCCTGGCGCAAAGCCCCTGTTCCTCGACGCCCTTGCCGCGCCATTCGAGCGTGATGCCGGCATCGGCGAAGGCCCATTCGGCAAAAGTGCGCACTGTCGTCGTCTCGCCGGTGGCCAGCACATAGTCGTCCGGCTCGTCCTGCTGGAGCATCAGCCACATGCCGCGGACGTATTCCTTGGCATAGCCCCAGTCGCGCTTGGCGTCGAGATTGCCGATGAACAGCTTGTCCTGTTGGCCCATCGCAATCGCGGCGGCGGCGCGGCTGATCTTGCGGGTGACGAAGGTTTCGCCGCGGATCGGGCTTTCGTGGTTGAACAGGATGCCGTTGGAGGCATGCAGGCCATAGGCTTCGCGATAATTGATCGTGATCCAGTAGCCATAGAGCTTGGCGACGCCATAGGGCGAGCGCGGATAGAACGGGGTTTCCTCGTTCTGCGGCACCTGCTGGACCAACCCATACATTTCCGAGGTCGAGGCCTGGTAGAACCGGGTCTTCTTCTCCAGCCCGAGGATGCGGATCGCCTCAAGCAGGCGCAGGGTGCCCAGGGCATCGGCATTGGCGGTATATTCGGGAGTTTCGAAGCTGACCTGCACATGGCTTTGCGCGGCGAGATTGTAGATCTCGTCGGGCTGCACTTCCTGGACGATGCGGATCAGGTTGGTCGCGTCGGTCAGGTCGCCGAAATGCAGCTTGAAGCGCTGGTGTTCGACATGCGGATCTTCGTAGATGTCCTCGATCCGCCCGGTGTTGAACGAGGAGCTTCGCCGCTTGACGCCATGGACCGTGTAGCCCTGTTCCAGCAGCAGCCGCGCCAGATAGGCACCGTCCTGCCCGGTGACACCGGTGATGAGCGCAACCTTGGCCATCGATAGTCCCTTTGTCTGGCCGCTCAGTTGCGCTTGGGCACGGAGAACGATCCGGTGACCCGGCCGCCGCCCCCGCCCGAGGTGCCGCCCAGCGCCGGCGACGAACCGCCGCCGCTGCCATCGACGCTGGAAATGCCGCTGTTGAGGTCGATCGTCAGCCGGCCGCCGTTGAGCGTGTCGGTTCCTCGCCGCAGCGCAACGCCGCCCGCCATGACGATCACCCGGCGGTTGAAATCGTAGACCGCGACATCGCCCCGCGCGCTTTCGCTGCCGCGCGTCACCAGCACGCCGCCGGTGGCGTCCATCCGCTGGATCTTGAGCCCGCCATCGTCGGTATAGGCCACGGTCGTGCGTCCGGCGCGAAGCCGCAGGCCGCCCTGGCTGATGTCGACATTGCCCGAGAGAACCACCCGCTTCTGCTTGTCCTGAAGCTCGATGCGATCGGCCGCGTAGTTGACCGGCGCGTCGCTGTTGTGCCCGCCGATTCCCTGCGCCAGGGGCTGCTGTATGGCGACCAGCGCGGCGCCGCCGGCAAAGCCGATCATGCCGGACCGCCACACTAGCGACTTCAGGGATCGTTTCGCCATCATGGCATCCTTAGCTTGCCCTGCGTCATGCGCAGGCGTGCGTTGCCGTCGAGCGCGACGGTACGCTCGTTGAGATCGGCCACTATCCCGTTGGCCGAGAAAGTGCCAGCCGGAACAGAGCCTTCGATGCCGCCGCTGCCGGTGACGCGCCGCGCCTTGAGATCGACCGTCACGCCCCGGGCGGTGAGGCGATAGCCATCGGCGGCGGTGAACTGGACCGGGCCTAGCACCTGCACGCTTTCCTTGTCGAAATTGTAGAGCGCCTCGGGCGCGGTGACCGTGGCCGGCCCCTCGCTCATCTCGATGCTGGCGAGCAGGCTTTGCATGTGCACTTCCGGGTCGGTAGCGCGCACCTGCACTGCCGATGCCGCGCTGACCGTGAAGGGGCGGCCACTGCTGTCCTGGCCGCGATAGCGGGCGTCGGCCACGCGGACCCGGTCCTCGGCTATGGCGACCTTGTGCCGGTCGAGCAGGAAGCTGATCTCGCCGCGCGGCGACAAGGGGGAAAGCACCATGACTGCCGCGATCATGCCGATCATGGCCGGCAGGGCGGTTGCCAGCACCCGTACCAGCTTGTCGTGAAACCCGCCTGGCAGGGCGAAGTTCACTCGCTTGGAACGCGCGATGTCAGCAGCAAGCGTCATAGGGGGTTCGGTCTAAGCCGATTCATGGCTGAATATATCGTGATCGGGCCAGCCGGCCAGGTCGAGGCGGGCGCGGGCCGGCAGGAAATCGAAGCAGGCCTGCGCCACTTCGCTGCGCCCTTCACGCACCAGCCGCTCGACCAGAATGGCATACATGGCATGCAGGTGGCGCACATCGGAGGCGGCATATTCGAGCTGCGCCTCGCTGAGCTCCGGACCGCCCCAGTCGCTCGACTGCTGCTGCTTCGACAGCTCCTTGCCGAGCAGTTCGCGGACCAGGTCTTTGAGCCCATGCCGGTCGGTATAAGTGCGAACCAGTTTGCTGGCGATCTTGGTGCAGAACACCGGCGCTGCCATGACGCCCATGTAGTGCTCGATCGCGGCGAGATCGAACCGGGCGAAATGGTAGAGCTTGAGCCGCGCCGGATCGGCCAGCACCGCGCGCAAATTCGGCGCGGCGAAATCGCTTCCCGGCGAGAAACGGACGAGATGCTCGTCGCCCTGCCCGTCGGAAATCTGCACCAGGCAGAGCCGGTCTCGCGGGGTGATCAGCCCCATGGTCTCGGTATCGACCGCGACAGGACCCGGAGCGAACACGTCGCCGGGCAGATCTTCTTCATGCAGGTAGACAGCCATATGGCGGGGTGCTTAGAGTTTCTTTGCGCATTCGCCAACTGGCGAATGCGAATTGCGGCGCCGGCCCGCTCCCCCGGCCCAACCACCCATTGATGAT
>JAYRPK010000376.1:0-20633 GCA_041911195.1 Novosphingobium sp.
GATCGGCCGGTTCTTGCGGCCAAGGATGTTCCCGGCGCGGGCCTCGGTCAGATACCAGTCGCACATCTGGGAAACCGTCATTCCCTTGCGGGCCTGATGGACTGCCACGGCCGGATCCTCGCCGGAGGCCACTTCGCCAAGCTTGATCTTCGCCAGATCCCGCGCCCGCTCGACCGTGATGACCCCATACCGTCCGAGGTTGATCCGCCGCTTGATGCCCTCGGCATTGCGGTACTGGACGATGAATGTCTTGAGCCCCGACGGCAGTGCACGGACGCCGAAGCCCCGGATTTCGCTGTCCCACAGAACTGCCTGGGCCTGTCCATCCGCGCTGAAGGCATCGACCGAGCGCTTGTTGATCTTGGCTGTCGGCATCGTTACCACTCCATTTGGAGACAAAGCTCAAATCAAGGCTTTCTGTCTCCGTATTGTCTCCAATTTTTGCCGTTTCGTGGCGAAAACGAGAGTAGGGCGGCGTGGTCGGAACTGCAACAACTATCGGATTTACCGTGCTATTTCGTAGAATCGGCTAGGCTGGCGAAATGGTTTGAATCGTTTTGCCAAGGTTGGGGTCGAGGGTTCGAATCCCTTCGCCCGCTCCAGTTTTCCAACACCAGCGACCGATTTTCGCCGCTGCCCGGCGGCGGGTTGCCGTGCCCCGGCTCAGTTCACCCGGCAGCTCATTCGCCGCTCCTGCCGGCGGATCGCATCGACGCGCAATTGTTCGGCGCGAGTCAGGCGGGGGTGGTTGGTATAGCAATCGGAATTGTCGAAGGTCTCGCGGCCCAGCTGGGTCTTGAAGCAGAAGCCGCGGCGATCGTAGAGCACATTGCGCTCATACCACAGATCGTAACAGCTCTGGGCCTGGGCCACCGAGGGGATCGCCGTCAGGGCAATGCCGAAAACCAGCAGTTTCTTCATGATGCCTCCTGTTCGATGTCTTGCACGCGATAGGGCGGCCCGCTGTTCTTGGCTTGAGGTATGGCACGACGGGCCTAGCATGCAATGCTTGTCGCGCCGTTTGGCGGCATTGTCCTAGCGCAATGGCAGCCCCAGCAGTCCTTCCAGTTCCGCCAGCGCCTGTGCGCCGCCCGTCACCTTGATCGACCGCATGCCCATGGCGGCGGCCGGCTTGCAGTTGATCCCCAGGTCGTCGAGATAGATGCAGGCATTGGCCGCCACCCCCAGCCGCTCGCAGGCCAGCGCATAGATGCGCGGATCGGGCTTCCTGAGGCCGGTCAGCGCGCTTTCGATCACCTGGTCGAAGCGGCGGAAGACGTGGCCCAGCCGCTCGTCCACCAGCATTCCTTCATCCGGATAGTCCGGAGTGCGCATGTTGTTGGTGATGCAGCCCAGGCGGTAGCCCAGTGCTTTCAGGCGGTCGAGCGCATCGACCATTTCCGGCCGCACCTGGCCCGCCAGCACGGCCATCACCTCGCGCCCGCGCAGTTCGCCGCCCATGCTGGCCGCTTCCCGCGCGAACAGGTGATCGAATTCCTCGATCGTCACTTCGGAGCGCTCCAGCCGGGCCCAGGCGTTGCTGTCGGGATCGGTCGAATTGATCCGCCGCACGAAGCCTTGCGGCAGCCCGCGTTCGCGTTCCAGCCGCTCGATTCCCTCGAAAGGCGAGGCGGTGATGACGCCGCCGAAATCGAAGATCACGGCCTCGATGGGATATGTCACGGCAATCGATTCCCCGGGTGCATATTGATCTGCGTCATGGCACAATCGGGCGATTGGGGGGAATGTGAATCATTAGCAACGGGAGACAAGTCATGCGTTCGATACTCGTCTATGCCGATCGTGGACCGTCGATGCCATCGCGGCTGGAAACCGCGCTTTCGCTGGCGCGGGCGACCGGCGGGCATGTCACGGTGCTGGTCGATACGCCGATCCAGCGCTACATCTCGATGGACCCGATGGGCGGTTCCTATGTCGCCACCGATGCGCTCAACCAGGCGCTGGCCGAGGACGATGCCCAGGCCGCGGCGATCAACGAGCGGCTGGAAGGCCAGGACGTTTCCTTCGATGTAATCCATACCGAGATCGAGCCGGTTGATGCTCTGGCTTCGGCGGCGCGGCTGGCCGATGTCGTGATCCTGTCTCGCTCCAACGGAATGGCGGGCGATCTGGCGATGATTTCGCGCACCCCGGTGCTGGTGCTGCCCGATCTTGCCGAACTGACCCTGCCGCTCGGCTCGGCGGTCATCGCCTGGGACGGCGGCGACGAATCGGCGCTGGCGCTGCGCAATTCGGTGGCGCTGCTGGCCGGTTGCCCCAGCGTCAATGTCGTGACGGTCAAGGAAAAGCCCGGCGGCTTTCCGCCGATCGATGCACTGTCCTATCTTTCGCGGCACGGCATCAAGGCCGAACTGCACGAGTTGGCGCGCACCGGATCGACCGAGGAAACCCTGGCGGTGGCCGCGGCGCAGATGAAGGCCGACTTGCTGGTGATGGGCGCCTTCGGGCACAGCCGCATGCGCGAATACTTCTTCGGCGGGGTCACGCGGCACTTCCTTGAGGATTGCCAGCGGCCGGCCTTGCTGATGGCACATTGACCGGGGGCTGGCGGGCTTCCTCGCCATTGCCGACACGGAATTGCCGGATCATCTATTGCTGCATTGCAGCATAAGGATTGCCGAACCAAGGGCCGGTCAGGCGAGATTCGGGCCGGCCCTGTTCATTTTTCCTTAAGAATCATAGCTCGCGAATAGTTGCAAAAAAATCAATCGTGGATGTGCGTTTCGCACTTGCAAAATTACTGACACGAATGCATATAGAGCCTGCCTTTCAGGCATCCTCTCCCAAAACTTCCAAGGCCCGGACGGCAACGTCCGGGCCTTTTTTTCGTTCCGTGCGTCCAGCCAAGGTTTGCAATCGCCGCCATGCGTTCCTAGCTTGATGGGGCATCGAACCCCGGGGACGAACAATATGGCCGAAGCGCCCGCAATCGCCGACACCAGAATGGTAAAACTGCAAGTCGCGGCGGCGCGGCAGGAAGAAAGCGGCCAGGGCATTGCCCGGCTGCCCAAGGCGTCGATGTCGGCCATTGGCGCGATGGAAGGCGATGTCATCGAGATCGAGGGCAAGCGCACAACGGCGGCACGCGCGGTGCTTGCCTATGCCGAGGACGAAGGGCTCGAAGTGGTCCGGCTCGATGGCCTGCAGCGCGCCAATGCCGAAGTCGGCTCTGGCGATCATGTCTCGGTGCGCAAGGCGGAAAGCCGTCCCGCCCAGCGCGTGGTCTTCGCGCCCTCGCAAAAGGAAATGCGGCTGCAGGGCCCGGCCGAGGCGCTGAAGCGCAATTTCTTCGGACGGCCGCTGGTCGCCGGCGACCTCGTCGCCACCACCGGCCAGCAGCAGGTGCGCGACATGCCGCCACAAGTGCAGCGCATGTTCAACACGCCGGCTTTCGCACTCACGCAGATCCGCCTCACCGTGGTCTCGACCGTGCCCAAGGGCATCGTCCACATCGACGAGAACACCGAAGTCGAAATGCGCGAGGAGTTCGAAGAGGCGCACGGCAACCGCGGCGAAGTCAACTATGACGATGTCGGCGGCATGGGCGATACCATCCGCCAGCTGCGCGAAATGGTCGAGTTGCCGCTGCGCTATCCCGAACTGTTCACCCGGCTTGGCGTCGATCCGCCCAAGGGCGTGTTGCTGCACGGCCCGCCGGGCACCGGCAAGACCCGGCTCGCGCGCGCCGTCGCCAACGAGAGCGAGGCCAATTTCTTCACCATCAACGGGCCCGAGATCATGGGCTCGGCCTATGGCGAGAGCGAGAAGCGGCTGCGCGAGGTGTTCGAGGAAGCGGGCAAGGCGGCCCCTTCCATTGTCTTCATCGACGAGATCGATTCGATTGCGCCCAAGCGCGGCAATGTCTCGGGTGAGGCGGAAAAGCGGCTGGTGGCCCAGTTGCTGACTCTGATGGACGGGCTGCACTCCGGCTCGAACATCGTCGTCATCGCCGCGACCAACCGTCCCGACGCCATCGACGAGGCGCTGCGCCGCCCCGGCCGGTTCGACCGCGAGATCGTCATTGGCGTGCCCGACGAAAGTGGCCGGCGCGAGATCCTGGGCATCCACCCCCGCGGCATGCCGCTGGGCGAGGGCGTCGATCTGGACGAATTGGCGCGCACCACCCATGGTTTTGTCGGCGCCGATATCGCCGCGCTCAGCCGCGAGGCGGCGATCGAGGCAGTGCGCCGGATCATGCCGCAGCTCGATCTCGAGGCGCAGACCATTCCGGTCGAAGTGCTCGAGAGCCTCTCTGTCACCCGCGAGGATTTCGTCGAGGCGCTAAAGCGCGTGCAGCCCAGCGCCATGCGCGAAGTCATGGTGCAGGTGCCCAATGTCGGCTGGGCCGATGTCGGCGGGCTGGACGAGGCGCAGTTGAAGCTCAAGGAAGGCGTCGAGTTGCCGCTGCGCAATCCCGAGGCCTTTCGCCGGCTGGGCATTCGTCCGGCCAAGGGCTTCCTGCTCTATGGCCCGCCCGGCACCGGCAAGACCCTGCTGGCCAAGGCCGTCGCCAAGGAGGCGGAGGCGAATTTCATCTCGGTGAAGTCGTCCGACCTGCTTTCCAAGTGGTACGGCGAAAGCGAACAGCAGCTCTCGCGGCTCTTTGCGCGCGCACGGCAGGTCGCGCCCTGTGTGATCTTCATCGACGAGATCGACAGCCTGGTCCCCGCGCGCGGGACTGGCGGCGGCGGCGGCGAGCCGCAAGTGACGGCGCGGGTGGTCAACACCATACTGGCCGAAATGGACGGCATGGAGGAGTTGCAGTCGATCGTTCTGATCGGCGCGACCAACCGCCCGGCGCTGGTCGATCCGGCGCTTCTGCGTCCCGGCCGGCTCGACGAGCTGGTCTATGTCGGCACGCCCGATGCCAAGGGGCGCGAGCATATCCTGCGCATTCACACCGCCAGGATGCCGCTGGCGAACGACGTCGACCTGACGAAAATCGCCGAGGGGACCGAGCGCTTTACCGGCGCCGACCTTGAAGACGTGGTCCGCCGCGCCGGCCTTTCCGCCATCCGCAAGCGCGGTGAGGAAGCGCAGGATGTCTGCGCCGAGGACTTTGCCGATGCGCTGGAGGATTCGCGCGCCACGGTGACGCCGGAAATGGAGGCTGAATACGCCAAGATGAAGGGCGAGCTGAAGAAGCGGGCGATGGAAGTGACTCCCATCGGCTTCATCGCGCCGGGGATGGTGAGTTCTACGCGGGACCGGAAGGGGTAACCAACAGCACTCTGCGGGGCCGGTGCTTTAATGCGCCGCCCCCCAGCTTGCCCCGGTCCCGATCTCCACTCCCAGCGGCACTGACAGCCTCACCGCCGGCTCGGCCGCCTCGGCCATCACCCGCTCGATCACCGGGCTGGCCGCCGCGACATCCCCCTCGGGCAGTTCGAACACCAGTTCGTCGTGCACCTGCAGCAGCATGCGCACATGCCCCAGTCCCGCATCGGCCAATGCCGGTCCCATCCGCGCCATCGCCCGCTTGATGATATCCGCGCTGGTGCCCTGGATCGGCGCGTTGATCGCGGCGCGTTCGCTGCCCTGGCGTTCGGCCTGGTGCTGGCTCTTGATCCGGGGGAACCAGGTCTTGCGGCCGAACAGGGTGAGCGAATAGCCGCGCTCGCGCACGGTCTCCAAAGTGTCGTGGATATAGCGCTGGATGCCGGGGAAGCGCTGGAAATAGAGGTCGATGGTCTCCTGCGCCTCCTCGGGCGTGATGCCCAGCCGGCCGGCCAGGCCCCAGCGCGAGATGCCGTAGAGGATGGCGAAGTTGACGGTCTTGGCCCGGGCGCGGGTGTCGCGATCGACTAGCCCGAACATTTCCTGCGCGGTGCGGGCGTGAATGTCCTCGCCGTGGGCGAAGGCTTCCTTCAGCGTCGGCACGTCGGCCATGTGGGCGGCGAGGCGCAGTTCGATCTGGCTGTAGTCGGCGGCGAGCAGCACATTACCCTTCTCGGCGACGAAGCAATCGCGGATCTGGCGGCCGATTTCGGTCCTAACGGGTATGTTCTGCAGGTTCGGCTCGGTCGAGCTCAGCCGCCCGGTCTGCGCGCCGACCAGGCTGTAGCTGGTGTGAACGCGGCCGGTCACAGGGTTGATCGCCTGCTGCAAGGCCTCGGTATAGGTAGAGCGCAGCTTGGAAAGCTGGCGCCATTCGAGCACTTTGCTCGCCATTTCGACGCCTTGCGCCGCCAGGCCTTCGAGAATGCCCTGATCGGTGGAGTATTGACCGCTCTTGCCCTTTCGCCCGCCCTTTAGGCCCATCTTGTCGAACAGGATGTCGCCCAGTTGCTTGGGGCTGCCGATGGTGAAGGGCTCGCCGGCGAGGCCATGGATTTCCGTTTCGAGCCGGCCTGTCTCGCGGGCGAATTCGGCGGAAAGCCCGGCCAGCTTGTCGCGGTCCACCTTGATCCCGTGCCGTTCCATGCCCGCAACCACCGGCACCAGCGGCCGGTCGACCCGCTCGTAGATGCGCGTGGAGCCTTCCTCGGGCAGGCGCGGCTTGAGCACCCGGTGCAGCCGCCAGGTGACCTCGGCATCTTCCGCGGCATAGGCGGTCGCGCGGTCGAGCGGGACTTCGGCGAAGCTGATCGCCTTCTTGCCGGTGCCGCAGACATCTTTGAAGGCAATGCAGGTATGGCCCAGATGCCGGCCCGCCAGTTCGTCCATGCCGTGCCCGCCACCGATGCCTTCCTCGTCGCGGCCGGCGTCGAGATCGAAGCTGATCACCATGGTGTCGTCGATCGGGGAAACTTCCACACCGTAACGCGCCATGACGTTGAGATCGTATTTGATGTTCTGCCCGACCTTGAGGACGGCATCGCTTTCCAGCAGCGGCTTGAGCCGGGCGAGGGCGGTGTCGCGGTCCACCTGCAGCGGCTTTTCGGCGAACATGTCAGTGCCGCCATGGCCGAGCGGAATGTAGCAGGCCTGACCGGGCCCGACGGCGAGGCTGACGCCAACCAGATCGGCCTGCATCGCATCGAGCGCGCTGGTTTCGGTGTCGAAGGCGACCAGCCGGGCGGCCTGCGCCCGCGCGATCCAGCCGTCGAGCGCTTCCAGGGTCTGCACGCATTCGTATGCGGAACGATCGATGTCGGGCATTTCCGGCAGAGGTTGACGCGCCGCGCCTTCGCTCGGACCGGCGCCGGCCGTCACCGGCTTGGCCGGATGGAGCAGCACTGGCCGTTCCGGGCTGCCCGCGCCTGTCCCCAGCCGCCGCAGCAGACTGGTAAAGCCGTGCCTTTCCAGAAATGCCGCCAATGGTTCGGGCGGAATTGCGCCGAGCACGAAGTCGTCCAGCGGCACGGGCAGCGGGCAGTCTTCCTTGAGCTGCACCAGCACCCGGCTGAGCCGCGCCATGTCGGCATGTTCGATCAGCGAATCGCGCATCTTGCTCGGCTTCATGTCCGGCGCGGCGGCCAGCGCCGATTCGAGATCGCCGTGATCCTGGATCAGTTTCGTCGCGGTCTTGGGACCTATCCCCCGGATACCCGGAACGTTATCCACAGCATCGCCCATCAGCGCGAGCACGTCTCCGACCTTACCGGGAGCCACGCCGAACTTCTCTTCCACTTCGGCAATATCGATGCGCTGGTTCTTCATCGTGTCGAGCATGTCGATATGCCCGCCGTTGCCATCCGGGCCGACGAGTTGCATCAGGTCCTTGTCCGAAGAGACGATGGTGACGTCCCAGCCACGCTCGGTGGCGGCATGGGCATAGCTGGCGATCAGGTCGTCCGCCTCGAGGTCGTCCTCTTCGATGCAGGCCAGGCTGAAGGCGCGGGTGGCATCGCGGATCAGGGGGAACTGGGGCTTGAGGTCTTCGGGGGGAGGCGGCCGATTCGCCTTGTATTCCGGGAAAATCGCGTTGCGGAAGGAAGTGCCGGCCTTGTCGAGGATCACCGCGAGGTGAGTCGGGCCGTCGGCCTTGTTGAGATCGTCGGCCAGCTTCCACAGCATGGTCGTATAGCCATAGACCGCGCCGACCGGGGTGCCTTGCGGATCGGTCAGCGGCGGCAGACGGTGATAGGCGCGGAAGATATAGGCCGAGCCGTCGACGAGATAGAGGTGCTGCTTGGGTTTCATGGCGCCGGTGTTAGCAAGCCAGGGCGGGATCGTCAGCCCGCCGCGCGAAAAGGCAGAGTTGCCACAACCTCGACACAATTGGCGCCTAGTCGGGGATAACGGAAAACAGCGAGTGCCGTGCACGTTGCGTTATGAACGCTTGCATCGGCGCGCCAATTTGATTATTTGAACGCGAAGTCTACCAATGCGGTAGGCTTTTTGTACGGCTGCGGATGCCCCTCGGGGGTCGGGTCGTGCAAGGTCCACTCGCTGTTCAAGGATTAACATTCATGCGCAAGATCGTTCTCGTCGCTGCCGCCGCTGGCGCCGCTCTCGCTCTCTCGGCTTGCTCGAAGCCGGCCGACCAGGCCGCTGACGCCGCCAGCTCGGCCGCTTCGGACGCTGCTTCGGCCGCTGCTGACGCCGGTTCGGCTGCTGCCGCTGCTGGTTCGGAAGCCGCTACCGCCGCTTCGGGCGCTGCTTCGGCCGCCGCTTCGGGCGCTGCTGACGCCGCTTCGGGCGCTGCCGACGCTGCCAAGGACGCTTCGGCCGCTGCTTCGGACGCTGCCAAGAAGATGTAATTTTTCGCCTCGGGCGAAAATTCAAGATCGGGCGCGCGGGGTCATCCTCGCGCGCCCTTTCTTTTGTGCCGGTCAGGTTTGGGTATGAGTTTGGGCCGGCCGCGGCCCTTGCGGGGCCGCGCCAGCCAGCCGATCAGCGCGCGTTGGTCTGGCGCTGGCGCGCGGCTTCGTACTGATAGTTGTCGTAAAGCGAGCGGGCGATTTCGGCGATGCGCGCATCGCGCGCCGGCTTGCTGCCCTGGCCGGTGACATAGATCGCCACGGCAATTGCCCGCCCGTCAGGCGCTTCGAGGATGCCGATGTCGCTGGCGGTGTTCGACAGGGTTCCCGTCTTGTGCGCAATCCGCACGCCTTCGGGAAGCAGTGCCGGAATCCTGCGCTTTCCGGTTACGCAGCGCTGCATCGTCCCCAGCAGGACATTGCGGCTTTCCGGGCTCAGCCACCGGCCTTGATAGAGCCCGGTCAGCAATTGCACCATGGCGACAGGCGTGGCGGCATCGCGGGTGTCGATATGGGTGATCGGATTGACCGCCCCGTCGTCGCGCACCAGCGTGGCGATGTCACGGTCGATGCGGATGCCGGTCAGGCCCGACTTGCGCAGCCAGGCGTTGACCGCCTGCGGACCGCCAACTGCCGCCAGCAAGGCATCGGTGGCCTGGTTGTTGCTGCGGGTCAGCGCATGGTCGATCAGGTCGATGGCCGAGAGGTAAGTCCCGGGACGGACCGGCGCCACGGCCCCGGCGAACTTGCGCGAGGGCAGCGGCACCATCAGCGGGAACTGGTCCGTCAGCTTGTAGCGTCCCGAATCGACCATATCGAGAAAAGTCGCAGCGATCGCCACCTTGCTGGTGCTGGCCATGGGGAAGGGCTGGTCGCTCAGCACGCCGATGCTGCGGCCGGTCACCAGATCGACCGCGGCGACCCCGATCCGCCCCTGGCTGGGTTCCGCGAGCTGGGCGATCTGATCCTGGAACCAGTTGCCGCTTGCCGGCCGGGTGTAGCTGGGCTGGACCGATACGATCCTTTGCACCGGAGCTGCTTCGGGCTGGGTGCGCCGGCTGGGCGCGAAAGTCTGGTCGAAGGCGCTTTCGATGGCGTCGGCGTCTTGACCCAGTGCGGGCACGGCTGGGGCGGCAACCGCCATTGCCAGCATCACAGCGCCAGCTGTTCGGCCAATCAGGGATTTGAACATTCCTGTCATCGCAAGGGCCAAGCTATCCACCATATGGTTTGTTTTGAATTAACACCCAAGTCTAACGGATCGGCGCCATTCGGCAAAGATTTGAGCGACGAAGCGCCACCTAACTGCGGGAAATCGCGTAATTCGCAGGTAAAAGGTCATTTTTCGGCCAGCCGACCAGCGCTCCGGGCCTTGTTCAGGCCGCGCCGATCGCCCGCCTGGCGTCCTGGACATAGGTCGTCTGCCTGATGCCCCACAGGAATAGCCGGCCCAGCATGCGCCCCGGCCAGCGCATCGGGCGCATCACCTGGAGGAACAGGACGACGCGCGGCTCCCCGCTTTCGTTCCAGGCCTCGTGGTTGAAGGTCTCGTCGAAGATCAGGAATTCGCCCGGCCGCCAGCGCCGGAAGGTGTCGCGCACGCGAAGTTCGCAGCGATCCTTCTCTGGCGGGACGATCAGTCCCAGATGGACATTGAGCATGGCCTTGGTGACGCCGAAGTGTTCGCGCACATGAGTGCCCGGCTCAAAGATCGAATAGAAGGCGACCACCACGTTAGGCACCTGGTCGATCAAGGCGGCGGTCCTGGGGCAGCGGCGGCGGTTGGCTTCGACATTGTAGCCATAGCCAGTGAAGAAGAAGCTCTTCCAGGCGGAATTCTGCGCGATGCGGCGATGATCGGGGGAAATGTCGCCGAATGAGGGGATGTCCTGGCGATCGGCCATCACTGCCCGCGCTTCCGCCTGGATGGCCTGCCAGTTTTCCCGCAAGGGGCCGATGCCCGGCACCTGGCTCTCGTCGAAGAACGGTTGCCTGCCGATCAGCGACTGCCTGGCCAGCCAGCGGTTCAATGGCCGCCGTAGCCGTTTTCCCACCCACACCGCCAGCGAATCCCTGGCCGGCTCGTATTGCGTCGCGTCCATCCGAAATGCTGGTCCCTTTCCTGACCGCTGCCCCCCAGATTTTGCGATTCAAACGCCAGTTCGCCCGTTCGATGGCGGCACTGTGCCCATTGATGTAGGTCTCGATTTTCCCTTGTGCAAGAACGGCAAGGGGCCGGAAGGATTGCTCCTTCCGGCCCCTGCATTCTTGTCCAGGCTTATGGAACTTAGAAGTCCATGCCGCCCATGCCGCCCATGCCGCCCGGGGGCATGCCCATGGCGGGCTTGTCATCGGGCTTTTCGCTGATCGCGGCTTCGGTCGTGATCAGCAGGCCGGCGACCGAGGCAGCGTCCTGCAGCGCGGTGCGAACGACCTTGGTCGGATCGATCACGCCGGCCTTGGCGAGGTCCTCGTAGACGTCGGTGGCGGCGTTGAAGCCATAGGCTTCATCGTTCTTGTCGAGCAGGCGACCGGCAACCACGGCGCCGTCGTGACCGGCGTTCTCGGCGATCTGGCGCACCGGCGACTGGATCGCCTTGCGGACGATGTCGATGCCGCGGGTCTGGTCTTCGTTGGCGCCGGTCAGGCCGTCGAGGGCCTTGGTGGCGTAGAGCAGAGCCGTGCCGCCGCCCGGGACGATGCCTTCCTCGACCGCGGCGCGGGTGGCGTGGAGCGCGTCATCGACGCGGTCCTTGCGCTCCTTCACCTCGACTTCGGTGGCGCCGCCGACCTTGATCACGGCAACACCGCCGGCCAGCTTGGCCAGGCGTTCCTGCAGCTTCTCACGGTCGTAGTCGCTGGTGGTCACTTCGATCTGAGCGCGGATCTGCTCGATGCGGCCCTTGATGTCGTCGGCATTGCCGGCGCCATCGACGATCGTGGTGTTGTCCTTGTCGATCGTCACCTTCTTGGCCTGGCCGAGCATGGCCAGGGTGACGTTCTCGAGCTTGATGCCGAGGTCTTCGGAGATCATCTCGCCGGCGGTCAGCGTGGCGATATCGCCCAGCATGGCCTTGCGGCGGTCGCCGAAGCCCGGAGCCTTGACGGCCGCGACCTTGAGGCCGCCGCGCAGGCGGTTGACCACCAGCGTGGCCAGCGCTTCACCTTCGATGTCCTCGGCGATGATCAGCAGCGGACGGCCCGACTGCACCACGGCTTCGAGGATCGGCAGCATCGACTGCAGGTTCGACAGCTTCTTCTCGTGGATCAGGATGTAGGGGTTATCGAGCTCGACCAGCATCTTTTCGGCATTGGTGACGAAATAGGGGCTGAGGTAGCCGCGGTCGAACTGCATGCCTTCGACGACGTCCAGCTCGAATTCGAGTCCCTTGGCCTCCTCGACGGTGATGACGCCTTCCTTGCCGACCTTTTCCATGGCCTCGGCGATCTTCTCGCCGACTTCGGTGTCGCCATTGGCCGAGATGATGCCGACCTGGGCGATTTCCTTCGAGCCCGCGACGGGGTTCGAACGGCCCTTGAGGTTCTCGACGACCTTGACGACGGCGAGATCGATGCCGCGCTTGAGGTCCATCGGGTTGGTGCCGGCGGCAACCGACTTCATGCCTTCGCGAACGATCGCCTGGGCGAGAACGGTGGCGGTGGTGGTGCCGTCACCAGCGGCGTCATTGGCCTTGCTGGCGACTTCGCGCAGCATCTGCGCGCCCATGTTCTCGAACTTGTCCTTCAGTTCGATTTCCTTGGCGACGGTGACGCCGTCCTTGGTGATGCGGGGAGCGCCGAAGCTCTTTTCGATCACGACGTTGCGGCCCTTGGGGCCCAGCGTGACCTTGACGGCATTGGCGAGGATATCGACGCCGGCGAGAATGCGCTCACGCGCGTCGCGGGAGAATTTTACTTCCTTGGCAGCCATGGAATGGTTCCTTCAGAATGATGTTGGGGGAATAAAACCGGAGGCCTCAGGCGATGACGCCGAGAATGTCCGATTCCTTCATGATGAGGAGGTCCTCACCGTCGACCTTGACTTCGGTGCCGGACCACTTGCCGAACAGCACGCGGTCGCCCGCCTTGACGTCGAGCGGCGTGACCTTGCCGTCTTCCGCCTTCGAGCCGTTGCCAACGGCGACGATCTCGCCCTCGGCGGGCTTTTCCTTGGCGCTGTCGGGGATGATGATCCCGCCTGCGGTTTTTTCCTCGGCTTCTACGCGGCGGACCAGCACGCGATCGTGGAGCGGACGGAAACCCATGTTTGTCTTCCTCTTCCAGGTTGGTGGATACGAAACGGTTGTTGGCACTCCCGCCTGGAGAGTGCCAGCGGCGCGCATATGGGTAGGCGTTCATGTGCCGTCAAGGCGATTCAGGATGAAAAAATTCCGGCCGTCTTGAATCGCATCACCCCGGCAGCAGTCCAAGCCGCTCGCGCCGGTGCCAGCGATGCAGCAGCAGGATCGCGACAACCACCAGGCCCAGCGCCAGTCCGATCCACACGCCAAGCCCGCCCAGCGGCGTGCGAAAGCCGAGCAGCACGGCGGTGGCGAAGCCCGCCGCCCAATAGCCCAGCAGCGCCAGTTGCATCGGCACGCGCGTATCCTGCAGCCCGCGCAAGGCACCCGCGGCGACGGCCTGAGTCCCGTCGAACAGCTGGAAGGCGGCGGCGATGCGCAGGTAGATCAGGGCAAAGCCCAGCATGGCCATGTTGGCCGGGTCGTTCACGTCGATGTAGAGCGACAGGATCTCGCGCGGGAAGGCCAGCATGGCCATGGCCGCACAGCCGGCGAAGAGGAAGCAGACCGCAAGGCCGGCCCAGCCGGCGCGGCCGATGCCCTCCCGGTCTCCGGCGCCGAAGCAATAGCCCACCCGGATCGTCGCCGCCTGACCTACGCCGAAAGGCACCTGGAAGGCGAAGGCGGCGACTTGCAGTGCGACCGCGTGGCCGGCCAGTTGCGCCGGGCCGAGCAGCCCCATCAGGAAGGCGGCGCTGCCGAAAAAGCCGCCTTCGGCGACCACGATCAACGCCACCGGCAGGCCCAGCCGCACGATGTCTCCCAGCCGTTGCCATTCGGCCTGCCAGAAGCGGCCGAAGGCGTGATAGCGACGCATGCGGCGGTCGGCCTGGATGGCGGCGATGTAGGCCAGCAAGGTGATCAGCGAAGTGATCAGGGTCGACAGCGCCGAGCCTTCAAGGCCCATCGCGGGTGCGCCGAAATGGCCGAAAACGAAGGCGTAGTTGCCAATCGCGTTGACCAGGATGGCCAGCGCGGTGATCGCGGTTGCGACCAGCGGCTTGCCCAGTGCGGCAACGAAGCCGCGCAGCACGTTGCAGGCGATCTGCGGGATCAGGCTCCACAGCAGGAGCGCGAGGAAAGCGCCGGCCTGGGCGGAGACCGCGGCGCGCTGGCCGGTTGCCAGCATGATCGCTTCGCCGAAAGAGCAGATCGCCATGCCGGCAAGGCCGGCGCCGACCGACAGCCATAGGGCCATGCGCAGGCTGTTGCGCACTTCGCGCAGGGCATGCCTGCCGCGCCCGAGCTCGGCGGCGATCAGCGAAATGCAAGAACCGGTCAGCCCGGAGCTCGCCCAGACCAGCAGGCCGAACAGGCTGGTCGAAAGACTGGCCGCCGCCAGCGCTTCGCTGCCGAGCCTGGCGACGAAAATGACGTCAACCGCATAGACCGCCATCTGCAGCAGGTTGGCGAGCACCAGCGGCCCCGCAAGCCGCAAGGTTTCGCGAAGTTCCTGGCGCATTGCAGAAGGGTGTGCCGGGGCAGACATAAAGCCGGCCCGGATAGGGGAAACCTTGACTTATGGATAGGGGGAGCGGCGGCAAGATTCGCGCACAGCGGATAGGTCGAATGCCGGAGCATTGACGCGAGCCGCGCCAGCCATCATGCGGGCCGGCATGATTGGCTAACGGAGGTTTCGATGCAGCGTCATGTGTTTGCTGCTTTTGCGGGTTGTCTGCTGGCGTCATGCGGTGGCGGTGGCGGTGGCGGAAGCAATGGCGGCGATTCCTCGCCCAGCGCGCCGCAGGCGGCCACGCCCGCGCAGGGCACGGTCCCGGCGGGTCAGCCACCGGCAGCCTTTGCCATGTGCACGTCGTGCCATTCGGTCATGCCTGGCGATAACCGGCTGGGCCCGAGCCTGTTCGGGGTTTTTGGGCGCAAAGCGGGGAGCGAGGCCGGGTTTATCTATAGCGAGGCCATGAAGGCATCCGGTCGGACCTGGGACGAGGCTAGCCTCGACACCTATCTGACCAATCCTCGGATGGAAATTCCCGGCAACAAGATGACCTTCGCCGGGATTGAGGATCCCGCCCGGCGCAAGGCGGTGATCGACTATCTCAAGACGCTGAAATAGGCGAAAACGAAAAGGGGCGGCCCCGCGGGACCGCCCCTTCGCATTTCCGGCAAGTCCGGCAGGTCTTACTTGATTTCGACCTGGCCGCCGGCGCCTTCGATCTTGGCCTTGATTTCCTCGGCCTCGGCCTTGTTGACACCTTCCTTGATCGCCTTGGGAGCGCTTTCGACCAGCGCCTTGGCTTCGGTGAGGCCCAGGTTGGTGATCGCACGGACTTCCTTGATCACGGGGATCTTGTTGCCGCCGTCCGAAGTCAGGATGACGTCGAATTCGGTCTTTTCCTCGGCCGGGGCAGCGGCTTCGCCGCCACCAGCAGGGGCAGCCACGGCGACGGCGGCAGCGGCGGAAACGCCCCATGCTTCTTCCAGCGCCTTGGCAAGGTCGGCCGCCTCGAGGACGGTCAGCTTCGAAAGTTCTTCAACAAGCTTGGCGATATCGGCCATGAGTTTCACTCCTGAATTAATTGACCCGGCGGGAATGCCGGAAAAATCGCTTGAACAGTCTTATGCGGCTTCCTTGGCATAGGCGCCGAAGACGCGCGCCAGCTTCGCCGCCGGAGCGGTGGTGAGCTGGGCGATCTTGGTCGCCGGAGCCTGGATGAGGCCGACAAGCGTGCCGCGCAGCTGATCGAGCGACGGCATCGAGGCGAGCGCCTTGACCCCTTCCGCATTCAACACCTGCGCACCCATCGAACCGCCGACGATTTCGAGCTTGTCGTTCGTCTTGGCGAAGTCCACGACCGCCTTGGCGGCTGCGACCGGGTCGACCGAAGTCGCCAGCGCCGTAGGCCCGGTGAGGAATTCACCGATGCCTGCGTAGTTCGTGTCCTGGATGGCCAGCTTGGCAAGACGGTTCTTCGCAACCTTGTAGGTCGCGCCCGCGTCACGCATCTTCGTCCTGAGGTCGGTGGACTGGGCCACCGTCAGGCCGAGGTTGCGGGTGACTACCACCACGCCGACCTCGTTGAAGACCGCGTTCAGCGATGCGACCGATTCGGCTTTCTGCGAACGATCCATGCCTTACTCCTTCAATGTGACCGCCAGGGGCGAACCCAGGCGGCCGGCTTCAAGTCCGCGCTGCACGCAGCACGGGCGAGTCCGTCGATGGGGAAGGAGTGCGCCGGAACGCAAAAGCAGCGCCGCGCTATCAAGAGCGAGGGCCGGAAATTCTCTTTTCCCCGTCTAGGCTGCAAATTAAGCCGGCGCTCGATTTCTCTTGGCTGGCAGCAACTGTCTCGGACGGATGACAGGCAGCAAGCTGCCGGTCGGGGCGGGCCAATGGCGGCAAAGGGGGCGAAAGTCAAGCCGCCATAACGCCTCTCCCCGTGGAAGAGGTAGCGCAGCTTGTCGCGCTAGCGGCTAGCGGAGCTGGGTGACGTCCTCACCAACTGCGGCTAGGCGCCTGCGGCGCCAAGCCTTCGTATCCTCTCCCCGCGGGGAGAGGATTTCAGTTTACGTAATCGCTTCCAGCTTCTCACCCGCGTCATCCGCAGGCGGCTTGGGCTTGCGGGTGCGGCGGCGGGGCTTGGCCTCGGCTTCGGCACCTTCCTCGCTGGCAAATTCGACCGGGGCTTCTTCACGGCCAGCGGAAATCGCCGGCGGCAACGAAGACGGATCGAGGCCGAGCTGCGGCGCATCGCCGCGATCCTCGAATTCGTCGCGGTTCTGGCGCTGGCGGCCACCTTCGCGGCGCGGGCGCAGGCCGCGCTGGTTGCGGCCTTCGCGGACAAAGGGGTTGTCCGAGGATTCGTACTGGTTGCCGCCTTCGCCGGACTCGCCGCGTGCATCACTACGCGAATCGCCACGCGTTTCCTCGCGGGCTTCCTGGCGCGGGCGTTCCTCGCGGTAGCCATCGTCGCGGCTGCGATCGTCGCGATTGCCGCGCTCGTCCCGCTCTTGCCGGGGCGCGCGCTGGAAATTGGGCTGCTGGTCGTATGACGGGTATTCGCCCTCGGCCGCGTATTCGGCGCTCTCTTCGCCGTCCTCGCGCCATTGGCCCTGTTCGCCGCCGCCTTCCCAGCGCTGCTGGCGCTGTTCGCGCTGCTCGTCCTGGCGCTGGCGCTGGTCGGCGAGCACGCGGAAATAGTGATCGGCGAACTGGAGGTAGTATTCCTCCTGCACCCGGTCGCCGTTGAGGTGCGCATCGTGCGCCAGCTTGCGATACTTTTCCAGCAGCTGCGGCGCATTGCCGCGGGCCCGGCTGTCGATCCGGTTAAGCTGCTGGCCACCGCCCTGCTGACGGTTGCCGCCACGACCGCGGCGGCGGTTGTTGTTGCGCTGATTGTTATTCAAGGGTGCTTTTCCTTAAAACCCCTGGCTGCCATCCGACCCTGGCCCGACGGCACGCCCAACTGCTCCGCCACGAGGCATTTCGCGGGGCCTCGTGGTCCCGACATCTGCTCCTGTGCATGGCTTTGCGCCCATGCCGCTTGCAAATGTTGGAGTGCGGTCTTGCCGGGGGGAAAAGTTCATCCGCCCGCAGACCTGTGTTTCGCTTACGCTGTGTACCTGCAATTGCCAAGCGGATTCTTAACAACTGTCCGCAAGTTCGAGCACGCGGGGGCGATTGGCGAGATCGAGGTGGAGTGTGGCGGAGAGGCCTGCCGCTGCGGCCAAGGCAGAGACGGCCTCTGCCTGGCCCGCGCCGATTTCGACCAGCGCCAGGCCGCCGGGGGCGAGCAGGCCGGGGAGCTGCGGGATCAGCACGCGATAATCGTCGAGGCCTTCGGGCCCGGAGAAAAGCGCCTGGGC
The DNA here is from genome assembly GCA_041911195.1 of Novosphingobium sp. Classification (GTDB taxonomy): domain Bacteria; phylum Pseudomonadota; class Alphaproteobacteria; order Sphingomonadales; family Sphingomonadaceae; genus Novosphingobium. The sequence continues at coordinate 17,792 of JAYRPK010000376.1, forward strand.
CGGCTCGTGACTTCTAACCGAAGGGGCAAGCTCTGCGTGCGTTTCGACATACGGGGGATTGGCGAGCACGAGGTCGAATTGCCCCAGGCCTTCGGCCCAGTCCGTTTCGCGCCAGTTACGCTCGATAAAGCGGGCGCGGCCGATGCCGAGTTGCCCGGCATTGGCTTCCGCCACCCGCAACGCGGCAGGCGAGCTGTCGATGCCGGTCCCTTGCGCTTCGGGCAGCCCGGCCAGCACCGCCAACAGCAGTGCGCCCGAGCCGGTGCCGCAATCCAGCACCCTTCGCGCATCGGGCCGTGCGGCGAGGGCGCGCTCTACCAGAACCTCGCTGTCGCCGCGCGGGATCAGCACATCCGGGGTGACCTTGAAGGTGAGGCCGAAGAACTCCTGGGTGCCGGTGATGTAGGCGACCGGTTCGTGCCGGGCGCGCCGCTCGACCATCGCGGCAAAGCTCGCAGGGATGGGATCGCCAGTATGCCGCAGCAGCAGCTCAGAGCGCGAGACGCCCAGCGCATGGGCCATCAGCACTTCGGCGTCGAGACGGGGGGTGTCTGAGGTGGCGGCGAGGCTTTGCGTGGCCTCACGCAAGGCCTGCGAAACCTTCACTCGCCCCCCGTCATTCACCTAACGCCGCCAGCCGCTTGGCCTGGTCCTCGGCGATCAGTGCGTCGATCAGTTCGCCCAGGCCCGGGCCTTCGAGGATCTCGGGCAGGCGGTGCAGCGTCAGGTTGATGCGGTGATCGGTCACCCGGCCTTGCGGGAAGTTGTAGGTGCGGATGCGTTCGGAGCGGTCGCCGCTGCCGACCATGGCCTTGCGCGCCGCGGCTTCCTCGCCCTGCGCCTCGTCGCGCATCTTCTCGTAGAGCCGCGCGCGCAGCACCTGCATGGCCTTGGCCTTGTTCTTGTGCTGGCTGCGCTCGTCCTGCTGGGTGACGACAATGCCGCTGGGCAGGTGAGTGATGCGCACTGCGCTGTCGGTGGTGTTGACGTGCTGGCCACCGGCGCCGCTGGCGCGGTAGATATCGATCTTGAGGTCCTTGTCCTCGATCGCGACATCCAGTTCGTCGGGTTCGGGCAGCACGGCGACGGTGGCGGCGCTGGTGTGGATGCGCCCGCCGCTTTCGGTGACAGGCACGCGTTGCACCCGGTGGACGCCGCTTTCGAACTTCAGCTTCGCAAAAACGCCGTTACCGGTGACGTTGGCGACAACTTCCTTGAACCCGCCGATGTCGCTGGCATTGGCGCTGACCATCTCGACCCGCCAGCCTTGCTCGGCGGCATAGCGTTCGTACATGCGCAGCAGGTCGGCGGCGAACAGGGCGGCTTCGTCGCCGCCGGTGCCGGCGCGGATTTCGAGCATGGCCGGGCGGCTGTCGGCGGCATCGCGCGGCAGCATGGCCACGGACAGACGGTGTTCGGCCTCGGGCAGTTCGGCCTTGAGCCTGGCCAGTTCTTCTTCAGCCAGCTCGCGCATTTCGGGATCGTCGAGCTCGCCGAGGCTGGCGAGTTCGCCGCGCATTGCGGCGACTTGCGCAGCGGCCTTTGCCACCGGTTCCAGCTCGGCATAGTCGCGGCTGGCGGCGATGAAGTCCTTGCCCTCGAGCGTGCCCGAGGCGAGGCGCGCTTCGAGTTCGGCGAAGCGGGCGGCGATCTGGGCGAGGCGGGCGTCGGAGACGCTCATGCGCCCAGCGACTGGATGACGTGCTCGACCGCCAGGTATTCGTCGGAACGTTCAGCGGAACGCAGGTTGGCCACCGGCATCCCGTCGCGCATGGTCACGGCGACCAGAACCTTGGCGGGAACCTTGGCCGCCTTGTCGAACCGCTTGCGGGGCGAGCCGCTGGCGATCATGTCGGCGGAAAGGCCGGCATTGCGGAAGGCGGATAGCGCGCGCTGGCCATAGGCGAGGGCGGCATCGTCCTCGACTGCCATGATGACGGTGAGCGGCGCCTCCTCCCGGTCCCCCACCAGCATCGCCAGTCGCTCGATCCCCGCAGCCCAGCCCACTGCAGGCGTGTGCGCCCCACCAAGGCTCTCCATCAGTCCGTCATAGCGCCCGCCGCCCAGGATCGTGCTCTGGCTCCCAAGCTTCGCCGCCGCCGCGCTGCCTTCATCCGGCACGAACTCGAAAGCCGTATGCCGGTAATAGTCCAGCCCGCGCACCAGCGAGGGCGAACGCGCCCATTTCACCCCGGCCGCGTCCAGCCCTTCGGTCACCCTGGCGAAGAAGGCCTGCGCCTCGCCGGAGAGATAGTCGTCGATCTTCGGCGCGTCGCCGTTGAAGGCCTTGTCGCGCGGGTCCTTGCTGTCGAGGATGCGCAGCGGGTTCTTTTCCAGCCGCTCCTGCGAATCTTCCGAAAGCTCACCCTTCACCGCGCGGAAATAGCCGATCAGCGCCGCGCGCCAGGCCTCGCGGCTTTCGCCATCGCCCAGCGTATTCAGATGCAGCGTCACGCCTTCTGCAATGCCCAGTTCGCGCAGCAACTGGTCGGCCATGACCAGCAGCTCCACATCCGCCTGCGGCTCGCCCGCGCCGATGATCTCGGCGTCGATCTGGTGGAACTGGCGGTAGCGGCCCTTTTGCGGGCGCTCGTAGCGGAACAGCGGGCCATGCGTCGCAACCTTCAGCGGCGCGTGCTGCTGCCAGCCGTTGGTGAGATAGGCCCGCGCGATCCCGGCGGTAAATTCAGGCCGCAGGGTCAGCGACTCCCCGCCGCGGTCCTCGAAGCTGTACATTTCCTTGGAGACGACATCGGTGGTCTCGCCGATCGAGCGGGAGAACACTTCGGTCTTCTCGAACACCGGCATTTCCACCCGGCGGAAGCGATAGAGCTTGCGCACC
>JAYRPK010000377.1:0-5430 GCA_041911195.1 Novosphingobium sp.
GTCACCCCGGCACATATCCGCGGGCGGATGTCGAGCCTGCAGCAGATCATGATCATTGCCGGCCTTCTGGGCGCAGCGACCTCTAACCTGCTGCTGCAGAAAAGCGCGGGCTCCTCGCTAGCGGAAATCGCCGGATACCCTGCCTGGCGCTGGATGTTCTGGGCGCAGGCCGTGCCTGCCGTGTTGTTCCTGATTTCGCTGCTGTTCGTTCCCGAAAGCCCGCGCTTCCTGGTCGCCAAGGGGCGCCATGGCGAGGCGATCCGGGTGCTGACGCGGCTGTTCGGCGCGGACGATGCCGAGCGGATCGCCAGCGAGATCGCGGCCAGCCTGGCCAAGGACCACCAGCCCCGGCTGAGCGACCTCAAGGACCCGGCCAGCGGCAAGTGGCGTACGATCGTGTGGGTCGGCATCGGGCTTGCCGTGTTCCAGCAGTTCGTCGGGATCAATGTCGTGTTCTATTATGGCATCATGCTGTGGGAGGCGGTCGGCTTCACCGAGGCGCAGGCCTTTACCACCCAGGTGATCAACGATGCGGTGTCGGTCGCCGCTTGCCTGGTCGCCCTGCTGCTGATCGACCGGATCGGCCGCAAGCCGCTGCTGCTGTTCGGCTCGCTGGGCATGGCTCTCACCCTGGCGGCGATGGCGATGTGCTTTTCGCAAGGCAGCGTGGTCGATGGACGGCTGACTCTGCCGCCCGGCCTTGGCACGATCGCCTTCTTTGCCGCCATCGGCTACGCGGCGATTTTCAACCTCAGCTGGGGCCCGGTGATGTGGGTCATGCTGGGCGAGATGTTTCCCAACCAGATGCGCGGCTCGGCGCTGGCAGTGGCCGGATTCGCCCAATGGACGGCGAATTTCGCCATTTCATCGAGCTTTCCCTGGGCGCTCAAGAACCTTGGCCTCCCGATGGCCTATGGCTTCTACGCCACATGCGCGGCTGTCAGCTGGTACTTCGTGCGCCGAATGGTGACGGAGACCAAGGGCAAGACGCTGGAGGAAATGGAAGGCTAGGCCCGGGCGCTGGCGAAGGCCGCGCGGAAGCGGTCGAGTTTGGGGGCAAGCCGATCGGCAAGCTCCGGATCTGGCTCGATCGCGTGGCTGACCTGCGGGCGCTGGCAGGCCTCTGCCGCGCTGGCCCCGGTCACCGCCATCAGCGCCAGTTTCGCGGCGCCCAGCGCCGGCCCGACTTCGCCCCCCGCGAAGTATTCGAGCCGGACGCCCAGCGCCGCGGCGATGATCGTGCCCCAGTGGCGCGAGCGGGCGCCACCGCCGATCATCGATAGGCATTCCACATGGGTTCCCGCCTCGCGCAAGGCGGCCAGGCCGTCTGCATGGGCGAAGGCGACTCCTTCAAGCACGGCGGCGGCGAGGCGGGCGGGATCACTGTCGTTGTCGAGCCCCAGGAAAGCGCCGCGCGCGTGCGGATCGTTATGCGGCGTGCGTTCGCCGGAAAGGTAGGGGAGGAACAGTTCGGGCCCGGTGCCGGGGCCTGCCTGCTCGGCCAGGGCGAAGAATTGCGGCACGTCGTTCCCGATGAGCCGGGCCGCCCAGTCGATGCAGCTGGCGGCCGACAGGTGGACGCTCATCTGGTGCCACATGCCGGGCAGGCAATGGCAGAAGGCATGGACCGCACGCGCCGGATTGGGGCGAAATTGGCCGGTGGCGACGAAGATTACGCCCGAAGTGCCGAGCGAAAGGAAGGCCCGGCCATCCGCGACGACGCCAACGCCCGCGGCCCCGGCGGCATTGTCGCCCCCGCCGGCGGCGACCGGAATCCGGCTCATGCCCCAGCGCGCCGCCACTTCGGCGCGCAAGCTGCCAGTGGCCTGCGGCCCTTCGAACAGCCTGGGCATCTGCGCGCGGACCAGACCTGTCGCCGCCAGCATGGCGTCCGACCAGTCGCGTGCGCCCACGTCCAGCCACAGCGTCCCGGCGCTGTCCGACAGGTCGGAGGCATGATCGCCGGTAAGCACCAAGCGGACATAGTCCTTGGGCAGCAGAACCTTGTGGACCTTAGCGAAGGTTTCGGGCTCATGATGGCGGACCCAGGTCAGTTTGGGCGCGGTGAAGCCGGGCATGGCGAGATTACCTGTGATTTCGCGCGAACACGGCTCGGCCGCTTCTAGCTCGTCGCATTCGGCGAAGGCGCGGCCATCGTTCCACAGGATCGCCGGGCGCAGCACGCGGTCGTCGGCGCCCAGCAAGGTTGCGCCGTGCATCTGGCCGGCGAGGCCAATGCCTTCGACCTGGCCCCGCAGTTCGGCTGGCAAGGCCAGCACTGCCGCCTCAGTCGCCCGCCACCAGTCGCCGGGATTCTGCTCGGACCATAGCGGCATGGGCCGCGAGACATCGAGCGGGGCGGTTCCCTGCGCTTGCAAGGCGCCATGGGCGTCGATCGCCACGGCCTTGACCCCCGAGGTCCCTATGTCGATTCCCAGAAACATGTATCGGCGCGCCTGCTCCCAATTCTTAGGTAACGCTACCAGTAACATCTTGGCAAGCCCCGCCAAGCTTGCCTTCTTCGTCCGCCGGCCATAGGCACCTGGCCATGGGCACGACAAAACAGGCGGCACGCGAAGGCAACCGGACATCGCGCAGGGGTGGTAGCGGGCCGACCGTGGCCGATGTCGCCAGGGCCGCCGGCGTTTCGCCGATGACGGTATCGCGTGTGGTCAACAATGAAGCGCGGGTGCTTCCGGCCACGCGCGAGAAGGTGCTGCTGGCGGTGGAGGCGCTGGGTTATGTCCCCAATGCTGCCGCCCGCAGTCTAGCCGGTCAGGGGCAGTGCCGCATCACGCTGCTGTTCAACAACCCCAGCGCCGCCTTCATGACCGAGCTGCTGATGGGCTGCCTCGCCCAGTCGCGGGTAAGCGACGTGATTCTGGAGATCGAGCCCTATTCCGAAGAGGAACCACTCGACGCGCTGGCCAAGCGGCTGGTCCGCCATCGCGTCGAAGGGGTGCTGCTTCCCGGGCTGCTGTGCGACGATCACGAGATCCTGCATGCGCTCCACGCTGCCGGGCTCGAAGTGGGGCGGATCGCCGCAACCCAGCCGTCCAGCGTCGGGCAGGGAGTGGGCATTGATGACGAGGCGGCCGCGCATGCCATAACCGCGCATCTGATCGCCAGCGGTCACACCCGGATCGGTTACATCGACGGGCCGCCGCAGTTGTCAGTCTGCCGCTTGCGCGCGGCCGGATACAGGCGCGCCCTGCTCGAAGCAGGCCTGCACCCTGATCCGGCCTGCGCTGTGACCGGCGATTTTTCCTACCGCTCGGGCCTGGCCGCTACCGAGGCGCTGCTCGCCCTGCCGCAGCGGCCAACCGCAATTTTTGCCGCCAACGACGACATGGCCGCCGCGGTCATCTCGGTCGCCCATCGCCAGGGGCTGGACGTGCCGGGCGATCTTTCCGTCTGCGGCTTCGACGATACCCTGGTGGCTCAATCGGTCTGGCCCGAGCTGACGACGATCAGCCAGCCGGTCGGCGAAATGGCGGCGCAGGCGATGGTCCTGCTGGTCGAGGCGATCCGCCAGCGCCGGCGCGGCGAAGCGGTGCCCGCGCAGCTGGTGAAAGTGCAGCACGAGCTGGTCCGCCGCGAATCCGACGGCCCCCCACTAGGCAAAGGCTGATCGCGGAGGCTTGCGCCGGCAGGGTTCTTTGGTTAAGCCTTGATGGTAGCGTTACCGTTCGTGGCTGGCATTTTTCCGGCAATCGAATGACTGCGGGGAGAGGCAATGAAGCGTATCCTTAAGATTCTCATGTGGATTTTGCTGGCCGTGGTCGCCTTCTTCGCGGTCCAGACGATTCGCTATTGGGACACGATCCAGCGAGTCATGCTGGGCGGCTTGCATGTGCATGAGACCGTGCCGCCTGCCATTCCAGCCGATCTCAAGCGGCCGGCCATTCTGGTCTTTTCCAAGACCAATGCCTTCCGTCACGAGGAATCAATTCCGCCGGGCAACCGGTTCTTCGCCGATCTCGCCCGCGAAAAGGGCTGGGGCCATTTCCAGACCGAAAACGGCGCGGTGTTCTCGCCCGAAATTCTGGCGAAATTCGACGTGGTGGTGTTCAACAATGTCAGCGGCGACGTGTTCAACCCGGGCCAGCAGGCCGCATTCAAGGCCTTCCTTGAAAATGGCGGCGGCTATGTGGGACTTCATGCCGCGGGCGACAGTTCGCACGCGGGCTGGGGCTGGTACACCAAGGAGCTGATCGGCGCCGATTTTACCCAGCACACCATGTCACCGCAATTCCAGGTGGCCACGGTCAATGTCGAGGACAAGGCCCATCCGGTGACGCAGGGCCTGCCTGCCTCGTGGCAGCGGACCGAGGAGTGGTATTCCTTCGAGAAATCGCCGCGCGGCAGCGGGGCATCGGTGCTCGCGACGGTCGACGAGAACAGCTACAAGCCGGTCGGCATGTTCGGCAAGGACCTGCGCATGGGCGATCATCCGGCCGTCTGGGCGCGTTGCCTGGGCCCAATTGGTCAGAAGCGGGGCCGGGTACTCTACACCATTTTCGGCCACCGCGCCGAGACCTTCGCCGAGCCCGAGGTCAGGATCTTGCTGGCTAATGCCACGACCTGGGCCGCGCGGCAGACCGGCAGCGAATGCGGCGGTGCGCCAGCGCAGGAGACCAAGCCGTGAAGCCCGTCCGCTATGGCATGATCGGCGGCGGGCAGGGGGCCTTCATCGGCGGCGTCCACCGCATCGCCGCCCGCATCGCCGGGAACTGGGACCTTGTCGCGGGGGCTTTCTCATCGACGCCGGAAAAGGCGCGGGCCTCGGGCGCGGAAATCGGCGTTGCGGATGACCGCAACTACGGCTCCTGGGCCGAAATGCTGGAGCGCGAGGCCGCGCGGCCGGCCGATGTGCGGATCGAGGCGGTGTCGATCGTCACCCCCAACCACATGCACGCTCCCCCCGCCATCGCCGCGTTGGAAGCGGGCTTCGATGTGATCATCGACAAGCCGCTGGCGGACTGCACGGAGAACGCGCAAGCCATCGCCGACGCCGCCGCGCGCACCGGGCGCAGGATCGCCGTCACGCACACATACACCGGCTATCCGCTGGTCAAGCAGGCGCGGCGGCTGGTCTCTTCAGGCCAGTTCGGCAAGGTGCGGCGGGTTGCGGTCAAGTATACGCAGGACTGGCTTTCGCGGGCCGAGGACCTCGTCGACAACAAGCAGGCCGAATGGCGCGTCGATCCCAGGCGCTCGGGTGCTGCGGGAGCCTTCGGCGACATCGGCACCCATGCGGCGAACCTGGCAGAATTCATCACCGGCGAGCGGATCGCCTCGATCTGCGCCGAGCTGACCATGCTCCCCGGCCGCTCCATCGACGATGACGGCGCGGCGCTGTTCCGCCTGTCTGGCGGCGGCAAGGGCACGCTGACCGCCAGCCAGGTGCTGGTCGGCGATATCAACGAC
>JAYRPK010000378.1:0-3068 GCA_041911195.1 Novosphingobium sp.
CGAAGTGCCAGGCAAGGCCCAGCTTGCCGACATTGTCCGTGTCGATTTCTTCGAGCGGGCTGAAGTGGTTGGCCGCCGGGCCGTCATAGTCCGGCCAGTCGTCGCCATTTTCGCTGCCGCCCTGTCCGCAGGCGGCCAGAGCGATGGCTAGGGTGAGACCAAGTGCCTTGCGCATCGCGTTATCCCCCGATGGTGCGGTCCGTCGGCCAGTACTTCTGCCGCAGTGCCTTCTTGTTGACCTTGCCCATAACCGTGCGGCCGACATCGTCGACGAACTCATAGCTGCGCGGGCACTTGAACCCGGCGAGGCTGGCGCGGCAGAAGGTGTTGAGCTCTTCGGCGCTGGGCGGCGCGGAGGGGTCGCTGGGGATTACCAGCGCCTTGGCTTCCTCGCCCATGTCGGCATTGGGCACGCCCAGCACGACGACATCGGCAACGCCGGGATGGGTCAGCAGCACCTTTTCCGCCTCGGCGGGATAGATGTTGACCCCGCCAGAGACGATCATGTCGGAAACCCGATCGGTGATGAACAGGTAGCCGTCGGCATCGACATAGCCGAGTTCGCCCAGAGTGAAGACCCCGGGGGAAACATGCGCCTCGGCGGTCTTTTCCGGATCGCCTTCATAGACCAGGCCCCGGCCGGTCCTGTCGCGGATATAGACCAGCCCTTCTTCGCCCGGCCCAAGCTCCCGGCCGTCCTCGCCCAGGATCACGGTTTCGAACGAGGGCGTCGCCTTGCCCACCGAGCCGGGCTTCTCCAGCCATTCGGTCGAGGTGATCATGTGGGTAGTGCCGGCCTCGGTGCCGCCATAGGCATCGACCAGCACCGGACCGAACCACTCGATCATCGCCCGCTTGACTTCGACCGGGCAGGCAGCGCCGGTATGCGCCAGCCGCTGCATGGTCGAGACGTCATAGCGCGCGCGCACTTCGGCGGGCAGTGCCAGCAGCCGCTGGAAATGGGTGGGCACCATGGTCGATCCGGCCATGCCATGCTGCGCGATCAGCGCCAGGGCGCGCTCCGCATCGAAGTGCCCCATCACGACCATGGTCACCCCGGCCATCAGCGAGCGGACCTGCACCAAGGGGCCGTTGTGATAGAGCGGGCAGCACACCAACGTCGGCGAGGGCACGGCCCGCGCGCGCATGGCTTCGACAAACTCTGCGATGGTCTCGCTCGGCGGCCAGGTGGCAGGCGGCGTCTGGGTACTCTTGGGCGTGCCGGTGGTGCCCGAGGTGTAGTGCAGGTGGGGCAGGGGCCTGGCCAGCGGCGAGGGCGCCTCGGCGGAAGCCCTGCCGATCCAGTCTTCCCAGTGCTCGAGGCCGGCCATTTCGGGGCAGCGCCAGCCGATGACGCGCGCGACCCCGGCTTCCTTCGCCGCCGCCAGCCCGACTTCGGCGGTTTCGGGGCCGACCAGCAGCACCGAGGCGGCCGAATCCTTGAGGATGAATGCCGCCTCGCCCGCGGTCAGGTGATAGCTGACCGGAACCGTCGAAATTCCGCCCTCGATACCGCCCACGTAAGCCAGAACGTTCTCCGCCGCATTGGCGGCAAACACGGCGACGCGGCGGTGGGAATCGACTGCCGCGTCCATCGCATTGGCCACGCGGTTGAGCAGCAGGTCCAGCTCGGCCCAGGTCCAGGCCACGCGCTCATCGGCCAGCGCCAGTTCGCCGTGGCGTTCCGCCGGGACCGATTGCAGCGTCAGCGACATCAGCGCGGCCCTTCGGCGAGCTGCGCCATGACCAGCTTGGCGAGCTGGGCCATGTGCACTTCGTCGGGCCCGTCGGCCATGCGCAGGTAGCGCGCGGTAGTGAAGATCGTCGCCAGCGGGAAGTCACGGCTGAAGCCGATCGCGCCGTGAACCTGCATCGCCCGGTCGGCGACGGTCTGGGCCATCAGCGGCGCATTGATCTTGATCGCGGCGATCAGGTCCTTGGCCACCTTGTTGCCATAACGGTCCATGGCGTCGGCCGCCTTGAGCGTCAGCAGGCGCGACTGCTCGATCTCGATGAAGCTCTTGGCGATGTCCTGGCGCACCGAGCCCTGGTCCGACAGCTTGCGGCCAAATGCAACGCGCTCCTGCGCGCGTTTGCACATCAGTTCCAGCGCGCGCTGGGCCATGCCGATCAGCCGCATGCAGTGGTGGATGCGGCCCGGCCCGAGCCGTCCTTGCGCGATCTCGAAGCCGCGCCCTTCGCCCAGCAGCAGGTTCTCCTTCGGCACCCGCACATCGGTGAACTGGATCTCGCAGTGGCCGCCCGGCGAATGCAGCTCGCCCAACACGTGCAACGGACGGATCACTTCGATCCCCGGCGTGTCGGCGGGAATGACGATCTGCGAATGCTGCTGGTGGCGGGGCCTGTCCTCGTTCGGCGTCTTGCCCAGCAGGATATAGACCTTGCAGCGCGGGTCCATGGCGCTGGAAATCCACCACTTGCGGCCATTGATCACATAGTCGTCGCCGTCGGGGAGCACTGTCGTCTGGATGTTGGTAGCGTCTGAGGAGGCGACGGCCGGCTCGGTCATCACGTAGGCCGACTTGATCTCGCCGGCCAGCAAGGGCTTCAGCCAGCGCTCGTGCTGTTCGGGCGTGCCATACTTGGCCAGGATTTCCATGTTGCCGGTATCGGGCGCGGCGCAGTTGAAATATTCGGACGCGCCCAGCACCCGGCCCATCTGCTCGGCCAGCGGTGCATATTCGAGGTTGGTCAGCCCCGGGCTCCAGGGGGCATATTCGTGCGGCAGGAACAGGTTCCACAGGCCTTCCGCTCTGGCCTTCTCCTTGATCGCGTCGCCGCCCGGCCAGGGCGTCCACATATTGGCCGGATCGTGCAGGAAGTGATCGCGCTCTTCCTCGATGGGATAGACGTGCGCGTCCATGAACTGGATCAGCCGATTGCGCAGCTCCTGCACCTTGGGGCTGTACTGAAAGTCCATCTTCTACTCCTTTAGAGCGTCACGCCGCCATCGGCGACCACGGTCTGCCCGGTGACGAAGCCGGCCATGGGCGAGGCGAGGAACAGCGCCACGCCGGCCATTTCCTCGACCGTGCCGAAGCGGCCGA
>JAYRPK010000379.1:0-9834 GCA_041911195.1 Novosphingobium sp.
ACGCCTAGACTGACTTTGAGGAGTCACCCATGCTTGAAGTCCACCAGTTCGCCTGCCTTTCCGACAACTACGGCTACCTGCTGCACGATCCCGCGTCGGGAGAGACCGCCTGCATCGATACGCCCGACGCCGATGCCTATCTGCGCGAGGCCGAGGCCAAGGGCTGGAAGATCACCCAGATCTGGAACACCCACTGGCATCCCGACCACGCCGGCGGCAACGAGGCGATCAAGGCGGCTACGGGATGCACTGTCGTGGCTTCGGCCACCGAACTGGACAAGACCGAAGGCGTCGACCGCGCCGTGCGACAGGGCGATACGGTGAAGATCGGCCAATACACCGCCCATGTCATCGAAGTCGGCGGCCATACAAATGGCCATATCGCCTATCACTTGCCCGAAGCGGGCATAGCCTTCGTCGGCGATGCTGTTTTCGCGCTGGGCTGCGGGCGCATGTTCGAAGGCACGCCGCCGCAATTCTGGGCGAGCCTGTCGCGCGTCAAGGCACTGCCGGGCGAAACCCTGCTCTATTGCGCGCACGAATATACCGCATCGAACGCCCGCTTCGCGCTCCACGCCGATCCGGATAACAAGGCGCTCCAGGCCTATGCCGACGAGATCGCCGACAAGCGCAGCCGCGAGGAATGGACGGTACCTTCGCGGCTCGACCGGGAGCTTGCCACCAATCCGTTCCTGCGCGCGGATGACCCGGCCGTGCAGGCCCGCTGGGGAGGCGGTGATGCTGTCGAAACCTTCGCGGCACTGAGGAGCGCCAAGGACAACTTCTGACGCCCGGAAAGGGCGCAGCGACGAGGAGAGAGGCCTGATGATCTTCGATGCCATGCCGCCGGTGGCACGGCCGGCACACGTGCCGCCCGATCTCGAATACGATTTCGATTTCCTCGCCCCGCCGGGGGCAAAGGACGACGTGCAACTGGCCTGGAAGCGGTTGCACCAGGTCGCACCCGATATTTTCTGGACCCCGCGCAACGGCGGCCACTGGGTCGCCACGCGCGGCGAGGATATCCGCGAGGTCCAGACCAACTGGCGCCGCTACAGCCAGAAGGTGATGACCATCCCCGCGAGCCTCCAAACCTTCCGCATCCTGCCCGCCAACATCGACCCGCCCAAGCACGAGTACTATCGCCGCATCATCATCCCGGCCTTCCTGCCCAAGGCGGTCGAGAAGCTCGATGCCGACATCCGCGCGCTGGCCCGCGAGTTGATCGCCGAAATCGCGCCGCGCGGCCACTGCGAATTCATCGAGGACTTCGCCCGCAAGCTGCCGATCATCGCCTTCCTCAAGGTGGTGCAACTGCCGCTGGAAGACCGCGAGATGCTGGTCCAGCTCGCCGATACGATCATGCACGGCACCGACCGGGCGGCGGCCGAGGCGGCGCAGGGGCAAATGACCGCCTATGTCTCGCGCTGGATCGAGGAGCGCCGGGCCAATCCGGGCGACGACCTGATCAGCTGGATTGTCCATGCCAATATCGGCGACCGGCCGATAAACGAGGAGGAGACCTTCGGCCTTGTCCGGCTCGTGCTTTTCGGCGGGCTCGACACGCTGACTTCACTGATGGGCTTCATCTGGCGCTTCCTCGCCATGCACCCGGAGCATTGCCGCGAGCTGATCGCCGAGCCGGCCTTGCGGCGCAATGCGGTGGACGAACTGATCCGCCGCCACGGCGTGGTCAATACCGCGCGGCAGATCACCGAGGACTGCACTTACAAAGGCGTGGAGTTCAAGGCGGGGGAGATGATCCAGATCCCCAATGCGCTGGTCGGGCTCGACGAGCGAATCACCCCTGATCCGCTCTCGGTCGATTTCCGCCGGCCGCATGTCGAGCACGCGGCATTTGGCGGCGGCCCGCACCATTGCCCGGGCGCGATCCTGGCCCGGCGCGAAATCGCCGCCTCGCTCGATGCTTGGCTGGACCTGATCCCGGAGTTCGGCCTGGCGCCCGGCACCGTGCCCGAGCTGCATTCGGGCGCCAGCAACAATGGCGTGCTGCGGCTGGAGCTGGCCTGGTAGAAGGCAAACAAAAAACCCCCGCCGAAGCGGGGGTCTTCCGAATTCAGCCGTCGCTGAAAACTCAAATTCCGGCGATCGCCTCGTCGACCAGCGACTTGTCTGCCTTGGCGTCGTGGCCTTCCGCAATCAGGTTGCGGGCGGCCTGCGCCGCGGCATCGGCGGCCTTGGCGCGCAACTCGCTGACGGCGTTGCGCTCGGCGGCGGCGATCTTTTCCTCGGCCGACTTGGTGCGGCGCTCGATCAGCGCCTCAGCATCGCTCTTGGCCTTGGCGACGAGCAGCTTGGCTTCACCCTCGGCATTGGCCTTGAGTTCCTCGGCGTGCTTGGCCGCGTCGGACAGCTTCTTCTCGTATTCGGCCTTGAGTGCTTCCGCCTCCTTGCGCAGGCGGGCAGCATCGTCGAGCTGCTTGCGGATTTCCGCGATCTGCTTGTCGAGCATGCCGGCAACGATCGCCGGGACCTTGGCCCAGAGCATGATCAGGAATACCGCGAGCATCGAGGCGGCAACCCAGCCGCCGGGCGTCAGCCCGAGCGCCGAGGGCACTTCGTGATGCTCTGCCGCGGCATGGGCCGCTTCGGCGAGGATGTTGAAATCAGCCATTTGCGAACACCGCCTTCACTGCCGAGCCAGCCTTGGCCGCAGTCACCTTCGCGCCCGAAACCTTGGCGACGATGTCCTGCGCCGCCTCTGCAGCGACTTTCTCGATTCCCGCCATGGCGCCCTTGCGGGCTTCCGCCAGCGCGGCCTCGGCGGCAGCCAGCTTTTCGCTGATGGCGGCGTCGGCCTTGGCAAGGCGCCCTTCGGCATCCTTGGCCGCTTTGGCCTTGGCCTGGGCAGTGACCGCCTGGGCCGCCGCGCGAGCGTCGAGATCGGCGAGGCGAGCGCGCTCTTCCGCCTCATTGGCAGCCGTGCGGGCAGCCTCGGCCGCAGCCAGGTCGCCGGCGACCTTGGCATTGCGGTCGTCGACCACTTTCTCGATCTTCGGGAGCATGCCCTTGCCGATCCCGAAATAGATCACGGCTAGCACCAGCAGCAGCCAGAACCACTGCGACTGGTAGACGAGCAAAAGCTGGTTGAGTTGAGGCATGGCTTCGCTTTCCGCTTCAATAGAGCCCGCGGACGGACGAGGCCATCAGGCCCCGCACCCGTCCGAAGTGAGCGCGATCAAACGGCGTAGAGAATGATCATGGCGACCGCGAAGGCGATCAGGCCGAGCAGTTCCGCGGCGGCGAAGCCGATGAACAGGCGGCCCTGCTGGCCGTCGGCAGCAGCCGGATTGCGCAGCGCGCCCTGGAGGAACGAACCGAAGACGTTGCCCACACCGGTGGCAGCAACGCCAACGCCAATCGCCGCGAGACCGGCGCCGATAACCTTTGCAGCTTCGAGTTCCATTGTAAGTGCTCCGTTTGGAAATTCAGGTTGGTTGGTGAAATTTCAACTCAGTGCAGGTGCACCGCGTCGTTGATGTAGAGCGAGGTCAAGAGCGCGAAGACATAGGCCTGGATCGCGCAGACCAGCAGTTCGAGCGCATTGACGCCGGCGATGAAGACGAAGCTGATCGCCGAGATGGCATAGCCCATCACCGTGCCCGAATTGATCCCGTCGACGATGAAATAGCCGAACACCTTCACCAGGATGTGGCCGGCGATCATCGCGACGAAAAGCCGCAGCGCCAGGCTGAACGGGCGAACGAGGAAGGAAATCAACTCGATCGGCACGATCAGCGGCAGCAGCGGCGCGGGCGTGCCGTGCGGCACGAACAGGCTGAAGAAATGGAAACCGTGCTTCCACAGGCCGACGATGATCACCGTCGAGAAGCTGATGATCGCCAGCACGCCGGTGACCGAGAACTGGCTGGTCACGGTGAAGGGATGGGCGGCATCGACGATACCGAAGGGCATCATGCCCATGTAGTTGGAAAACAGGATGAAAGTGAACACCGTGAAGATCCACGGCACGTACTTCTTGCCCTCGGGCCCGATGTTGCCGACGGCCAGACCAGAGGCAAAGCCGGTCAGCATCTCGACCGCGGCCTGCCAGCGGCCCGGAACGAGGTCGCGCTTCATCCCGCCCCACATGAAGACGAGGATGCAGCCCAGCACGATCAGCATCCACAGTGCCGAATTGGTGAAGACGAACGGTGTGCCGTCCAGATGACCGCCGCCAAGGGCGTCGATCTGGAACTGGTGCATCGGGTCGATCTTGGTTTCGGCCGCCACGCGCTAACCCCTGTGTTCTTCTCTGGTCCGGAAAACGCCTATTCGGCGCGTTCCTGTGAAATCCGCCAAATCTGGACGAAGGCCGAAACGATGCCGAGAAACAGCATCGCCAGCATGGCCTTCGGCCGTGTGTCGAGCAGCCGGTCAATGACGAAGCCAATCACCAGGCTCCCGAAAGGAACGCCGATGAGCGTCGACAAGACCCGGTTGCCCTGGGACACGCCTTTCCCGGTGAAAGGATTGTCGGCCCCTTTCGGAGCCGTCCGCTGCCTTTCCGCGTGCTGCGCCGCCTTCAGCCTATCGTCCAGCGACGAAAGCCGAGGGTCTTCACCACCACCGGGAGCCTCATCAGGGTCGGTCGCAACCATGCCGATTCGTCCTTTGGAATTCAGAAATCCCGGGGGAAAACCGCCATGAAAACGGGCCACCCCGCCAAGGCGCGCCCCCCTTAGGGGCGGGGGCGGGGCAAGTCAACCGGCTGGAAGACGTGATGCGAAAGGAGGGCCCGCAGGCCCTCCTCCACTGTGTCCCGCAAGCGGCAGGCGAAGCTTACGGGCAGCGACCGTCGCGCTGCGGCGGAGCCGAGGTGCGAGTCAGCCAGCCACCGCTGGGGCCTTCGTACTTCTCTCCGGGCGCGGTCTGCAGGATGAGCTGGCAGCCAGAGGTGAAGGCATATTCCTCCACTGTCGCATTGGCGGCCTGCGCCTTTTGCGAATAGAGCGCGCGGCGCTTGATGTTGATGTCTTCGACCACGGCGCGCACTGCCGGGCTGGGCGACGTGACATAGCCCAGATAGCCATCGTTCTTCTCGCCCACCTGGCCTGCGGCGCGGGCAGCGGCATAGGCCGGATCGCGCTGGGCCTGTGCGGTGCCCGCCAGCGCAAGCGATGCCAGCGCAATGCCCGCGGCGATGGACAGCCTGAGATTGCGGGGTATGATCGTGCCAAACATCAGAATATATCCCGGTTCTTCTCGATCGTGTTGGCGGCATCGGCCGACAGACGATAGATCACTTCCTGCTTGATGTTGATGTTAAGTTCGATGACGATCGGCTTGTCCGGCGCGTTGACCGAAATACAGCCCGACATCGCCAGCGAGCCCGCCGCCAGCATCGTTGCGGCGCGAACGGCGCGCCAGCCGGACCTTGGCCTGTGCTGCTTTGCCTGCATGGTGCGGGTTGTTGCAGCCCCAGCGCTTCCGGTCAATTCGCAGTTGTTCATGGAACCTCGCCGCTTTCTGAAGGCTGAACGCCGGAATTCGGGCCTACAGGCTTGCCGCTGGCATCGACAATACCCAGGGCGCGAGGATCGCGGACATAAACTGGATCGTAGAGCGAACGCATCGACGTCACCAGTTGGAAGAACGGTGCGCGCAGGTTGAGGTTGAACCGGATCGGCAGCTTGGCGATCTGCCTGGTCAGGAAATTGCGCTTGGCTCCATCGCCTTGGCGGATGCCGTCGAAGGATACCCTGGTGACGATCTCGCCATCCAGCGGCCCGTTCATGTCGATCCGCATTTGGCGGTAGTCGATCGATTTGAGCATGTCGAAGGCGAAGTTCGCCATGGTCGACATGTCCTTGTAGGTCAGTGCCCCGACATAGGAGACATTGCCGCCCGGCGCTCGCGAATCGAGATGGCCGCCATCGATGCTGCCGCCGTTTTCGTCGAACACCAGCGGCAGCTTGCCATCGAACACGCCGGTCGCACTGATGTTGGCCAGTTCCATGCGCTGGACGAATTTCGCCGCATCGAGCCCGGCGATCTGCAAGGTCAGGCGCCGCACTTCGGCCTGGCCAAGCACCATCTGGGTGGGCTCGAGCACCAGAGTGCCGTCGAGGAACGGCCAGTGCGCCCCTTCGATCCGCAGGACATTGTCCGGCAACATCGAGAACACCAGCTCGCCATCGTTGACTTCGATGCCGGGATTGATCGCAGCAATATGCAATTTCTGGTGCGGAGCCGTGACCAGGCCGAGCAAGTCGGTGAATTCGATGGTTCCCTTCAGGCCCTCTACCGGTCCGAAGGCCGCGGCGAAATCGAGCGAATCGATCGTCAGCTGCCCGGTGCTATCGACCCTGTCCGCGTTCCAGTCGATCCGGCCCCGGCCGTGCACCGTTCCTGTCGCATTGGCGATCACGCCCAGCGCCAGCGGAGTGAGCTGGTCGGGCTGCAGCGCCTTGTCGAAGGTGAGACTTTCGACTGTGATGTCGGCCGAGCCAATGCCGCTCGACAGGTCGTGCCGGATCGCGCCGCGCCCGATCGAACGCTTGCTTTCCGGCTCCACCATCGGCGCATCGGCGACAATGCGATTGTCGACGAGTTCAAGACTCGCCCCTTGCGACAGCATCGGCGCGAAGCGGTCCTGAACCTCGCGGTCCTCCAGCCGGAACATGGCATTGGCCAGAGACAGCTTGCCGCCCTCGAAGCGCCAGTCGCCCTCTCCCCCCAGGATATCCAGTGGCACCGCGTTCAGCGTAACGTCGGAACCGGCGAAGCGCCCGGCAATGGCGGGGCCGGTGCGGGCCGAAAGGTTGGCCACGCGGAAGCGCGAAGCGGTCTGCGGTGGCCCCAGCGAGACATCGAGCATGCGCGCTGAAATATTGCCCGGCCAGGCAAAGCCAATCGGCCCGCTGGCGATCCGCACCGGTGTGCCGCCGAGCGTGCCGGCCACCGCAAGTGATGGCGCACCGGCCGCAAGCCGCATGCCGCGCGCGTCCGATGCGAGGATCGCCCCGCCGGTGGGCGGGCACAGGGTCAGCGAACGCCGGTCCAGCGTCAATCCAGCGAGCGACAGGCTGTCGAAGCGGACCGGCGTGCATTCGCGCCAGACCGCCAGCGTCCCTCCGGGCGAAAGGAATCCTTTTACCGGCAGCGCCAGCTCGCGCACCGCTCCGCCCGGCAGCGCACCACTCAACCGGGCCGAGCCGGCAAAGCCCATCGATCCGTCGCGCAGTTGCACCAGCATCATCTCGGGCAGGGCGATGCGGGCCTGTCCGGCGGCATATTCCGGCATGGTCATCTGCGCGGAAAAGCCCCTTGCGCCTCCGGCGGCGAACCGTCCAACAAGGCGGGGCATGTCCACGCCGCCCGTGGCGAATGCGCCATCGAGCAAGGGCGCGCCGGAGCCGGTCTGCTCGACCTGGAGGCGCGAAACGGCCAGCAGCGACTGCCCGCTTGCCCCCCTCAGGCTGGCGCGCGGAACGGTTAGGGTGGTGGCGACACCATTCTTGCGCAGCAGGAATTCGCCCGAGAACGACGACCTGGCCTGCTCGCGCGCCAGTGCGCCGCGCAATTTGCCGATCAGCGCCTCGGCCAGGGTGCCCTTGCCGGCGCGTTGCGCGTCGATCAGCGCCGCATCGAGGCCGCTGCCGGTGCGCACACCATCGGCATGCAGCGATCCGTCGCTCTGGATGCGGGTGAGCATGTCCTGGGTGCGCAGGGCGCCCTTGGCCTGCAGGGACGCGAGGCGCGCCTGGTCGCCCTCATAGCCGGCCACGCCCAGCTCGTAGCTAGCCGTAAATGCCTGCTTGCGAAAGGTGAACTGCGCTTCGCCGCTGCCCTGCCGGATGCGATGGCCGGCATAGGCCAGCGATCCGGTGGCCAGCGAAAGCTTGCCTTCCGCACCGTCGAATGCCGGATCGAGCGTGGTCTCGACCTCGACGCCGGATGCGCCGAGCCGCAGATGCGAGCCCGGGCAGGCAAGCCCGGCCAGCCGCAGCGGGCCGGCGAAGCTCAGCCTCTCCCCGGACGTCTTGACCGTGCCGTAAAGCGAGGCGCCCTGGCCCGTGCAGCCGCCCAGTTCGACAGAGGGAGCAATCGCTGCGGCAATGCCGGAAAAGCCGCCCCGCAAGGGCCCCTGCCCTTCCAGCTTGAAGCCGATGGCCCCGAAATCCGTGTCCATCGCGCCGCGCCCGTCGACCACGGCAAGATCGTAGTCGGGCAGGCGGAAGGGTGTCGTCGCCGGCCCGGCGAACAGCACCTTGTCGAGGCTGCCGAACGACAGCTTGCCATTGCGATAGCTGCCATAGAGACGCGGCCGCACCAGCGTGACCCGGCCGATGCCCGGCATGCCCCACCAGGAGATCACCTCGGCCTCGACGCGTTCGATGGTGAGGTCGGGATGCCGCGGATCGCCGATCACCACATTGCTGATCACTTGCCGATCGAGGCCGATCGAATCGATCTTGTAGGTGGCCGGCAAGTCCAGCCTGGCGACTTCGCCGAAAATGATGTTTTCGGCGATCCGCTCACGCGAGAACCAGGCGATGGCAAGGCCGATGAGCAGGACCGCGGCCAAAAGGTAGATCGCCCGGCGCAAGCGGCGTGGACGCGCCGCGATCGGTGCGGCTTCGGATTCCTCGGGATCGTCAATATCCTCGGCCATTCGTCTCACACTTGCGCGCGCGGAGCGCTAAAGGCAATGCTGTGCGGGACGAAGCGTTGCCACGGGGCTGACCAGATGCCTCGGGATAGCTGAACCGGGAGGGAATGGGATATGCGGTTGGGCAAGATCGGCGTTGGCAAGGTCTGCATGGGTCTGATGGCCGCACTGGCGCTGGCAGGATGCCAATCCCGCAAGGACGATGGCCCCCTGGGCAATCTGGGTGTGGAAGCCGATTGGCCCAACCACAACGGCGACGCGGCGGAAACCGCCTTCAGCCGGCTCGACCAGATCAACCGCAACACGGTGGGGCGGCTGGGACTTGCCTTCTACCTCGACCTTCCGGGCGAAACCACGCTGGAAGCGACGCCGATCGCGGTGAACGGCACGCTCTATTTCACCGGCACCCATGCCGAGGTCTATGCCGTCGACGGCAAGACCGGGCGGCAATTGTGGAAGTACGATCCGGAAGTCTGGAAGCGCAATCCATACATGCTGACCCAGAACTTCGCGGCCAATCGCGGCGCCGCCTTTGCCAATGGCAAGGTCTTCGCCGCCTCATTGGACGGCCGCCTGTTCGCGCTCGATGCGGTGACCGGCAAGCTGCTGTGGGAAAACCAGACGGTTCCACCGCAATCGCACCAGTTCGTCACCGGCGCGCCGCGCGTGTTCCGTGACAAGGTGATCATCGGCCAGGCCGGGGCAGACTTCGGCGAGCGCGGCTTCGTCGCCGCCTATGACCAGAACACCGGCAAGCAGGTCTGGCGGTTCTACGTGACGCCTGGCTCGCCCGACGAAAACAAGGGCGATCCCGCACAGGAACAGGCGGCCAAAACCTGGAACGGCGAATGGTGGAAGACCGGCACCGGCGGCGGCCCCTGGGACGACATGACCTTCGACGAGGAACTGGGCCGGGTCTATGTCGGTACCGGCAATGTCGCCCCGGTAGATCCCAAGACGCGCTGGCAGGAGCAGGGCGACAACCTCTATACTGCGGGCATCGTCGCGCTCGATGCCGATACCGGCAAGTACGTCTGGCACTATCAGGAAAACCCACGCGATAGCTGGGATTATGACAGCACCCAGCAGATCACGCTGGTGACGCTGCCGATCGATGGCAAGCCGCGCAAGCTGCTGCTGCATGCGCCGAAGAACGGCTTCCTCTATGCCATCGACCGTCAGGACGGGAAGGTCGTTTC